>CAYZYM010000077.1:0-1716 GCA_964482595.1 uncultured bacterium
GTAATGGATGCAGAAGATCCTTTATTTATTTTGTATACTTCTGGATCCACCGGTACTCCAAAAGGAGTATTGCATACAACGGGTGGATATATGGTGTACACTTCTCATACTCATGAGCTTGTATTTGATTATGACAAAGACCAAATTTATTGGTGTACCGCTGACATTGGTTGGATTACAGGGCATTCTTATATCGTATATGGTCCTCTTTCGAATGGTGTAACTCAAGTTATTTTTGAAGGAGTTCCAAATTATCCTGACAATGGTCGTTTTTGGCAAATTGTGGAACAACACAAGGTAAATGTTTTCTATACAGCACCGACTGCATTGCGTGCATTAATGAAAGAAGGAGATGATTTTCCTAATCAATATGATTTATCAAGCTTGCGTGTTTTAGGAACAGTAGGAGAACCAATTAAATCACCTGAATGGCATTGGTATTTTCAAGTAATAGGTAAAGAAAAATGTCCAATTGTTGATACTTGGTGGCAAACAGAAACAGGTGGTATATTAATGTCTCCAATTCCAGGTTGTATCCCAACAAAACCAGGTTCAGCCACATTACCATTGCCTGGTATTGAGCCTGCATTACTCGATGAAGATGGAAATACAATTACCGATAAGAATACAACAGGATATTTAGTGATGACACAGTCGTGGCCAGGACAAATGCGCACTGTCTATGGAGATCATCAACGCTTTAAAGATACTTATTTTTCTCAAGCTCCTGGAAATTATTTTACAGGAGATGGAGCATTTGTCGATGATGATGGATATTACTGGATTACAGGAAGGGTAGATGATGTATTAAATGTGTCAGGGCATCGTATTGGTACTGCAGAAGTTGAAGGAGCCATTGGCGCTGCAAGCGGGGTAGCAGAAGCTGCTGTTATTGGATACACTCATGATATTAAAGGAGAAGGGATTTATGCCTTTGTTACTTTAATGACAGGCGTTGAACCTTCTGATGATATTAAAACAGATATTCTATCCACTGTTACAAAGATTATTGGCCCTCATGCCAAACCAAGTGTAATTCAATTTTGTGATGGACTACCAAAAACACGATCCGGAAAAATTATGCGAAGAATTCTAAAGAAAATTGCTCAAAATGAAACTGATGACTTGGGTGATATTTCTACATTAGCAGATCCAAGTGTAATTGATAGTCTATTGCGTTAAGATTTCTTAGGCCCAGGGAAAAATATATTTGTTGTTTTCTGGTAGGTTTTATAATCAGGTCTTTTCTGTGCCGAATAATACTCTGATGGTACTGCACCAGTATGATACACTAATGTAGTATACATTAATCTAGACATAAATAGTAATCCTAATCCTAACAACACCCAAACAATTGGAGATTCTTTTTCATATAACATAATCCATGATGGGATAGATGCGATAATAACTCCATTCCAGACCATCCATTCAGCAAAATAGTTTGGATGACGACTATATTTCCACAATCCAACATTACAGACCTTGTTTTTCTTTCCTAATCTTTTCATTTCTCTTAAAAAAGACAGTTTTTGCATATCTGCAACTGATTCCATTATAAAAGCACTGAACCATATCGCAATTCCAATGATTTCAAGTATTACAACTTGTAAACCCAATTCTTTAGGGTTACTTGTATTAGTTGCAATGATAAAAGCTGGCATTGCGAAGAAAGAAGCATTAGCTAAACCTTGTAACATTGCTTCAATCTGCATTGCT
>CAYZYM010000078.1:0-1528 GCA_964482595.1 uncultured bacterium
CATTACGCAAACAAACAAAATATTAATTCAATCAATTATCTTCAAAAGGCAAATGATTTATCTAAAGACCAGAGTTATTTTTTATATCAGCTTGGGCAAAAAGAATTAGAAAATACCGTATTCCCTTTGGGGGGAATTTTAAAAAGAGATGTAAGAAAAATTGCAAAAGAAAATGATTTGATTAATCATAATAAAAAGGATAGCACCGGTATATGTTTTATTGGGGAAAGAAAATACAATGATTTTGTTGGACAATATCTTAAAACGAATAAAGGAGATATTATATCAATTGATGGAGAAAAACTTGGTAGACATAATGGGCATATTTATTTTACTATTGGACAACGAAAAGGTTTAGGAATTGGAGCACGATTTACTTCAGAAGATAAACCATGGTATGTAGTCAAAAAAAATATTAAAGAAAATATTGTATTTGTGGCGCAGGGAGAGAATAACCCTGCGTTGTTTAGCAAAAAAATCATCGTAAAAAAGGTACACTGGATTTCCAAAACTCCAAAAAAATATCCAATTCAACTTTATGCCAAAGTGCGTTATAGAGATAATGATAAAGCATGTTCAGTTTTTTGTTTAAAGGATAATTCATATCTGGTTAAATTCAAATCAAAACAAAAAGCTATTACTCCTGGTCAATCAATAGTTTTTTATGATAAGAATGGTATGTGCTATGGGGGTGGTGTAATATCAAAAAGAGATATTCCTTTTTTAAAAGAAGAATTAGATGCATAAAGATTTTTTTATCACAATCCTTGCCGCAGGCAAAGGGACAAGAATGAATTCAGAAGTCCCTAAAGTTCTGCACACTCTAAATAATCAAGCAATGATTAATTATGTATTAGAAACTGCATTTATGCTCAACCCTAAAAAAATTTTTCCTATAGTGGGATTCAAGAAAGATAAAGTTATCAATCACATAAATGAGTTAGGTTATCTAAACAATAATATTTTAGAATATGTCGAACAAAAAGAACAGCTTGGGACAGGGCACGCAGTATTGCAATTAGAGTCTAAATTAGCAAATAGAGAAGGACATCTGTTAGTTTTGTCTGGTGATGTTCCAAATATTCGATATGAATCATTATTACCAATTATTAACAATCATATTGAAAATAATATAGATGGGACAATTATTACTACAATAGTAGAAGATTCTAATGGCTATGGAAGAATCTTAAGAAATAAATCAGGTGAATTAATTAAGATGATAGAACATAAAGACTGTAATGATGAAGAAAAATTAATTAAAGAAATCAATTCTGGTATTTATATCTTTAAAATTTCAAATCTATTTAAAAATCTAAAAAAAATTAGGTCAAACAATAGCTCTAATGAGTATTATTTAACAGATGTTATTGAATTGATTAATAAAACTGGTTTGGTTGTCACAAAAAAAATTGATAACTACAAAGAAGTCCTGGGCATTAATAATATTGAACAATTGAAAACCTTTCAAAAATGAGATACTATTTAAATTTGATTATATTGTTTTTGATATTTAGCATTTCATTAT
>CAYZYM010000079.1:0-4112 GCA_964482595.1 uncultured bacterium
CATCAAATCCCATTAATAAAAACAAGTTCACTGTTGTTAATAGTCCAATTAAAAAACTCTTAATATCTAATTTCATTTCTACTCCTTTTTTTGATTTAAAACTGTTCACTAATTTTGTTTATCTGAAAGAAAGAATAAAACTAATCCTACAATAAATAAAATTATATTTGGCATCCATGAGCCAAATGTAGGATCTAAAAGATTTCTATCTGCTAATTGTTCTCCCCATATTAACATGATATAATATACGAGAAAGAATGCAATGCTTAGGGCTGATGCAATTGTAATTCCTCCTTTGCGTACTAGAATTCCTAGTGGAGCTCCAGTCATGGCAAATAGTAGACAGGCAAAGGCCAGTGTAAACTTTTTGTGAATCTCTACCATATATTTGTTGTTTGTTTTCTTGTAGTTTGATATCAACATAAATTCATTTTTTAACTGTCTAGATATATTATTAAATGATCGCAATTTTTCTTTAATCTCGTATTCTGAAATCGGAATATCATCTCTATAGACTTTTTCTTCTGTGACTTGGTTACTATTCTCTTGAAGAGATTCAATAGATGACAATACTGTTTCCAAATCTAAACCTTCATCCCATGCAATACCATTGTTGTCTAATACAGTTTTGATTCTATTATTCACTTGCACCATGTATTCTTTATTTTTTTCGATTTTTTGAATCATTTCTGATACTTTCATTTCTCTATCTGTGCGCACTGATTCATTATTTCTATTCAATAATAAATCATCAATAGGAATAGTAATTTGATGTGTAAAAAACTTAATTCTTCTATAATGATTATAATCTTCTAAATCAATTTCATGAATTTCACCATTTTCTAAATCAAGGATAATGGTATCATCTTTAGAAGTGAGTTTTCCTTTATCAGCATAGATTGTAACCTGCTCTGTTCCAGAATATTTACTAAATATTTTTACATCTTTAAAATTATTACCTTCCATTTCTCTCACAATCATACTGTATTGTGGAATTGTATTTATAAAATATACAGGATAGATTGTTAATTCTGGACTTTACTGATAGATGTCTCTTGCAAGAAGCCTTGCATGGTAATTCATATCCGGAAGAACAAAATTATTAAACAAACATAAAATTAATCCAACAAATCCTCCAAAGAATACCGCTGGTTTAATAATGCTAAAAACACTGACTCCTGCTGCTTTTAAAGCAGTGACTTCATTATCTTGTGACATTCTTCCATATGTCATTACTGTTGATATCAATAGTGACATTGGAACTGATAATGCAATAATCCACGCTAAATTGAGATATAAGTATTCTAAAATAATCCATATATCTAATCCCTTTCCTAAAAAACGATCAATTGCTCTGATAAGAAATTGTAAAAATAATACGGTAGTTATTACTCCTAAAGAGAGCAAAAACGGAATCAATGATTCTCTGACTAGATATTTGTTCAATGTTTTCATTATATAAAAAATTTAACTCTACTTGCTTAAAAAGATAAGCTATAATAAGTTTCCACGCTTAAATTTAAGCCAATGGTAGCCGTAGCTCAATTGGTAGAGCCCCGCATTGTGGTTGCGGTTGTTGTGGGTTCGAGTCCCATCGGTTACCCAAATAAATTTCGGGATGTGGCCCAGTCCGGTTAAGGCACTCGCTTTGGGAGCGAGGGATCGCAGGTTCAAATCCTGCCATCCCGACAATTAGTAATGACATTTTTAAAAAAACTTATTCACGATAACCAGAAAATTGAGTTAAAAAAATTTGATGGCAAAGATTTCATCGTATTGCCACCTGACTATCACAATGAAAACTCCGTTAAAATCTGTTTTTTAGACCTTGAAACTACTGGCCTTAATAATCAGGCTTGTAAAATCATTGAATTTGCTGCAAAACTCACTGCTATTGATAACGTTAGTGGAGAATTATTAGGCATAGTTGATGAATATCAATCTTTTAATGATCCAGAAGAAATCATTGATCCGGTAATAACACAAATTACTGGTATCGACAATGATACAGTAGAAGGGCACTCCATTGATTGGGAGATTGTAACTCGTCTTTTAAATAATGCAGATATCATTGTAGCCCATAATGCGTTGTTTGATAGAGGAGTAATGGATCGATTTTTACCGCTTTCAGAAGAAAAAGTTTGGTTATGTTCTATGAAAGATATCAACTGGATGGAAAGAGGGCTAAATGCTCGAGGTCAAGAAATCCTATGTATTTGGCATGGATTCTACTATGATTCACATCGTGCAATGTTTGATGTCGATGCTTTAATTCATCTAGTAACCTACAATGTTGAAGGTTTAAATAACGCAGTGCTAGAGTTATTAATCAATGCCAAGAAACCCACATATAGAATCGTTGCATTAAACAGCGATTTTGATAAAAAAGATCTTTTAAAAGAAAGAAGATATCGCTGGAATGCACCACAAAAATATTGGTGGAAAAATTTATTAGCTGAAGAAGTTGATAATGAGAAAGAATGGATGGCTACTCATATTTATAATGGAGATTTTAAAGGAAGAGTGGTTGAAATTGCGCTTACCGATAAACATAAGTTTTAATTAAATTTTTATATGATAAAGGTTCAAAATATGAGATTAATAGGAATAATTATTTTATGTAATATACTTTTTGCTCAAAAAAATGTTGAACAATATTCTGTCAATTTAGATATCATATCAGAGATTCGAGAAGAAGGCCTTAATAATTCAAAACTTCCAGATACATTTTCTTATATGACAGATGTATTAGGCGCACGATTAACTAATTCAAATGACATGTATCGTGCACAAGAATGGATACTCAAACATTTAGAAAATATTGGCCTTGAAAATATTCAGCTTGAACCATTTATGGATTATGGTGTGAGCTGGGATAATACTTATTTTAGCCTACATTTATTAGAGCCAGATTATCAACCCATGCTTGGATATCCCATTGCACATACTCCTGGAACAATGGGGAAGAAGCGCTTGGATACAGTTATTGCAGATATTCGAACTAAATCAGATTTAAAAAAATATAAAGGAAAATTAAGAGGAAAAGCTGTGTTATCTACGCCTCCACCTACTATTAATTTAGATGTGTTTCGAGATGGGGTAAAACCATGGACGAATGAACAATTAAAAGAAAAAGAAAGTCCACGCAAACCTGCAAAACCACGAAGTTCACAAGGTAATTCTTCAGAAAAACGTATTAGCAGTGTAGAGCGTAATGCCTTTTTCAAAAAAGAGGGTGTTTCGGTTATATTAGAATCTCGTAGTGGATGGGTAGCAGCAGTAAGAGGATTTGCCAGACCAGGTGCAAAACAGGACGTATATGAAAAGAAAGATACTGTTAGTCATTTGCCAATAGTTGCAGTGACTCCTGAGCATTATAATCGTATGTATCGTATTCTTGAACGTGACATTCCTGTTAAAATTGAAGTTGATGTTAAAACAACAATTGGAAATCAACGAAGAGAAGCACGCAATGTCATAGCTGAGATTCCTGGGTCGGACTTGAAAGATGAAGTCGTAATGCTTGGAGCACATTTTGATACATGGCATGCAAGTCCAAATGCTAGCGACAATACATCAGGTGTTGCAGTCATGATGGAAGCATTGCGTATTTTAAAAGAAATAGGAGTGCAACCGAGACGAACCATTCGTATTGCTCTTTGGAGCGGTGAAGAACAGGGATTGTGGGGATCAAAGAAATATGTAGAAAAATATTTCGGAACTGAAAAAAATCCAAAACCTGATTATGAAAAATTTTCAGTGTATTTCAATCAAGATTATGGCCCAGGATTATATCGTGGTATTTATCTTCAAGGAAATGAAAATGCACATGATCTATTTTCATCCTGGACAAAGCCTTTCAATGATTTAGGGATGACAACTGTTTCTCCGCAATCTGTTGGAAGCACTGATCATATCCCATTTGATCGAGTGGGTCTTCCAGCATTTCAATTTTTACAAGACCGAGTTGGAGGGACTGGTGGGCACACAAATCTAGATTTTTATGACACAATTCGAATTGAAGATTTAAAGAAAAATGCTGTCATTGTTGCTGCATTTGTATATCATGCAGCCATGATAGATGAAAGAATTCCTAGAAAATAAACTTAAAA
>CAYZYM010000080.1:0-10958 GCA_964482595.1 uncultured bacterium
TCGCACCCCGGACAGGATTTGAACCTGTGACCTACGGATTAGAAATCCGTTGCTCTATCCAGCTGAGCTACCGGGGCATACATAACAGCAAGAAATTTAATCAAATAATCATATTGTTTGGAGAATTTTTATATTATTTAGCGACGAGCCTCCGACGAGAAAATTCTTGCTATAATTCGAGTTTAGCTGTAGAATTGTTTAATGCAGTCAAAAATTGCGTTTTTAATTCAATATTAAGGAGAAAAAATGGCTAAAGAAAAAGTAGCACACACTGGTGTCAAAAAAGAAAGCGGTTACCTATATTACCTTGGTAAAGATGGTAATGTATGGCGTTCAGGCATGTCAAGAGGCGGCAAAGGTGGCGGAAACGCTGAAAAAGTTGCTGATGCAAATGTGACTCGTGAAAAAGGTTACCTATACTTTGTTGATAAAGACGGTGACGTTTCTCGTGCGCCTATGGCTAGAGGTAGAAAATAATTATAAATTTTCTGCTTTAATTAAAATAAATAAAAAGGGGCAATTTGATTGCCCCTTTTTTATAGAATTATTTTTTGTTAAGAATTAAAAAGGAGTTTTGTCTCCAGATACCATCCCACTAGAAACAATCATTTGGAATCCTTCTTCAACGCTAATATCAGTTTCTTTAACATCATCGATCGGTATTATCAAGAAAAATCCTGAAGTTGGATTGGGTGTAGTTGGTACAAAGAGATTATAAAATCTTTGATTATTATCATTTTTGGTTTCTTTTGTAACAAACCCCAATGTCCATACACCTTTTCTTGGATATTCAACAAACACTACTTTTGAAAATGAATTTTTTCTTCCCCCTGAAAATGATTCAATTATTTGTTTTGTTGTTGTATAAACCATGCTTATTAATGGAATTTTTTTAAATAGGTTGTCAATCCATTGAACCACGCGTCTTCCAACTACATTTCTTGCCAAAAATCCAACAATAATTAGTGTAAAAAGAACAAGTAGTAATCCACTAATTGAAGCCAATAAATCGAATCCTGGAAAAGTATCATCAACAATTTTTTTCAATGGCTCTGCTATTTTTCCGCCTACTGCTAAGGACATATCAAATACTGCCCTTAAGACATATACAGTCAGTCCAATTGGTATTATTATGATAATACCAGCAAAAAATGATTTTTTAATTGTTTCCATCATTATACATGAATTTAAAAATTATAACGTATTACTTCCTATATATAAGTACTGAACCACTTAAAATAAGAATTGTTCCTATTATTTCCTTTGTTGTAAGCGCTTCATTGAGGAAGATCCATCCAGTAATAATTGCTACAATTGGTGGAAATATAGCCACATAGGTTACTTGAGTTACAGTAAGATATTGATATAACCAAAAATATATCCCCCAAGATATTACTCCTCCCATAATAATTAGATATAATGTTGCATTAATCAATTCACTTGTCCATACTATTTCTTGTGGATTTTCCATCAAGGAAGACATAGATAACATTACTACTCCTGTAATAAGTTGACATACAGCGTTCATTTGATAAGGGTTAACTTTTTCATTATGTTTTTTATATAAAACACTTGGATATGCGGCAACAATAATAGCGAAGATTAATGCTGAAATAGCAATCGAAGATTTTGATGAATCAATTATATTGGAATCTCCCCCTATTGAAATAATAGTAAGCCCTACAAAACCTATACCTAATGCCAATAATTTATTTTTATTCAGTCTTTCATTTGGGTCATCATGAATCATAAAATGTGCAAATATACTTGTTGCAGCAGGGAATAAACCCCAAAGAATAGCTGATATACTTGAATAAATATATTGTGTAGCCCAATAAGTGATTCCATATGAAAAACAGAAATTTAATAACGCAAAAGAAGTATATACCTTAATCGCATCTTTATTTGTAGGAATAGATTCTTTTCTGAAAAAAAGAATTATAAAAAAGAAAATTGATGAAAATAAAAAACGTATTCCTACACCATATAAAGGAGGAATTCCACCATCTAATGAAATTTTAATGAAGTACCATGTTGATCCCCATATTAAACATAGGGCTATAAAAGGAATTAATATCTTATTATTCATTAATTCGATGATTTGTATATATATGCAAGGAAACCACTCGCAATATATATACTTGAATATGTCCCAATGATTACTCCAACCATCATTGTAAATGCAAATGGTCTAATAATCTCACCACCATAGGTCAATAGGACAATAATGACAAGCAAAGTTGTCAAAGAAGTAATAAGAGTTCTGCTAAGAGATTGATTAATGCTCTTATTTATCGTGTTTTCAAACATAAGTGTGCCTGAAGACTTCATATTTTCTCTAATTCTATCAAGAATAACAATTGTATCATTTAGAGAATAACCAACAATTGTTAAAAATGCTGCAATAGTACTTAATGTTATTTCATATCCCGTTAATGAAAATATCCCTAATGTAATGAGAATATCATGCACTAAAGCAAGGATAGCTCCAACTGCAAATCTGAATTCAAAACGAATTGATATATAAAACAAAATAAGAACAAGAGCAGATATAATTGACCACAAAGCCTTCCCACTTAATTCAGTCCCAACTTTAGGACTGACTGTCCCAAGAGATAGAACAAATTCATTTTTATCTTTTGGTGCTTTATTTTTCATTGTTTCATAAATATTATTTATTACTTCTTGTCCAAAATTCTTCGGTTCGTTTTCAAATGATTTGATTTTTATCATTACATCACTATTGCTACCAAAATATTTTATTTCTTCGCCGCTTAAGTCAAATGTATTGCCATCAATAGTAATATTTTTCAGCGATGATCTTACTTCTTGAATCGTTACATCTTCAGAGAAATTTAAGCCAACCATAGTTCCGCCTTTGAAATCAATTCCTAGATTAATGCCAAGTAGAAGCATTAGGATTGACCCAATAGCTAATACGCTGGACAGCATAAATCCAGCTTTTTTCAAAGCCATAAAATTAATTTTTGTATTACTTAGGAAATCCATATTATATACTCAATTTTTCTATATTTTTTCGTGATGTAATAAAATCAAACATAAATCGTGTTACAATAATTGCGGTAAACATACTTACAATAATACCCCAAAATAGAACTGTTGCAAATCCTTTAATAGGACCACTTCCATATTGATATAATACTGCTGCAGCGATACCTGTAGTTAAATTAGCGTCTACGATAGTAGTAATAGCTCTTGCATATCCTGCATCAATTGCAGATCGAATTGATTTGCCTTTTCTCAACTCTTCTTTAATTCTTTCGAAAATAATAACATTCGCATCTACAGACATACCAACAGTCAAAATTAGACCAGCAATTCCTGGCAGAGTCAGAGTTGCTTGAAGAAGAGCAAGAACACCAAGAAGAAGTATTAAAGTCCATATAACTGAAAAACTTGCAATAAATCCAGACATGCGGTAATAAACAACAATAAATAAAACCACTAATAATAATCCAATCATCATAGAATAAGTACCTTGATTGACTGAATCTGCACCCAATGATGCACCAACAGTTCTTTCTTCTACTATCGTGACAGGGACTGGAAGTGCTCCAGCTCTTAGAACAATAGCAATATCTTCAGCTTCATTAATCGAGTCTAAGCCCTCAATTACAGTTGCTCCACCAAATATTTGACTATTAATGACAGGAGCCATATGTACTTTCTTATCTAATACGATTGCAATTCTTTTTTGAATATTTGCTCCTGTGATTCTTGCCCACTCTCTTGATCCAGCGCTACTCATTTCCATTTGTACAATAGGTTGTCCAGCTGTTACGCCTGATTGCGCAATTCTTACTTGAGCATCTTCAATTACCCCTCCTGTTAATTCAGCATTTTTATTTAAATGATAAACAATGTATAATTTTTCTTCTTCACCAAAATCATTGATGAAAGCTTTTGCAGAGTTACTCAATAAAAACTGACTATTGGTTGCATCAAGAAGCTGTTTTATGCTTTCTTGTTTTAGAATAGCATTTAATTTTTCTAAGTTATTTTCATCTACTCCAATGTCACTTCCTACACCAATAAGCAGTGAAGAGAATAGAAGGTTGTTAGTGTTAGAATCAGAATTAAATAAATTTTCAACATCTGACTTTTGCTCTTTTGTATCATTAGATATGTCTGCAATATTATCTATTTGTCTGATAATAGTATTTGTGCTTTCTATGCTTTTTACAATCATCAACTCTAATAATGCTGTGCTTTGCAGTAAGCTTCGTGCACGTTCGGGATCTTGAATCCCCGCTAATTCAACAATTACTCTATCGTTTCCTTGTTTTTGAATCGTTGGTTCGGATACTCCAAATTGATCTACACGATTTTGAATAATCTCAATAACTCTATTGATTGAATCATCGGCTTGCAATTTTAGTTGCTCGACAATTTGATCTTTTGTCTTTCCATAATTAATAAAATAGCGAGGCAATTTTAAATCTTGATTACGAGCATTCTGTTCAAATAAAGTAAAAAAATCACCCGTATTATTTGAATATTGACTATTTAATTGATCTAAAAAAATTTCAAATTTTTTATCTTTATTGGATGCAAGGTTGTTGATAAGCTGAGGCAAATCAACTTCTAGCACAATATAGATTCCTCCTTTGAGGTCTAATCCTTGTTTGATTGTATTTTGTTCTAAATATTCAACTTCTTCTTTTGATAAAAGCGATTTTTTTTCATCGCTAAGAAACTGATATTTCATTGTTGGAAAGAGAGAGTATGCTCCCAGGCCAAAAATAAATAAAATCAATAATAATCTTGTTCTTAATTCGCTATACATTTGTCATTAATGTTAAGTGGAAGAATTTACTACTTTCAAATATTTTTGCACTATTTTTTTAAATTATATTTAATTCTTTTGCGACTTCTCCAAAAGCTTGGATTGCCTTATCAATTTGTTCCTTACTATGTGCTGCGGAAATTTGTACTCGTATACGAGCTTCATTTTTTGGTACAACAGGAAATGAAAATGCAATAACATAAATCTCTTTTTTTAGAAGTCGTTCTGACATTTCTACTGCTTTTTTAGCATCATAAATCATTATTGGAACAATTGGATGATCTTCTCCTGTGATATTTAACCCTATATTTTTAATTGAATTTCTAAAATATGTAGTATTTTCTTCTAATTTTGTTTTATAGCTATAATCTTTAGATATAATCTCAAAAACTTTAATACAGGCTGCTACCAATGGGGGAGCTAAGCTGTTTGAAAACAAATATGGCCTTGATTTCTGTCTTAATATTTCAATTATTTCTTTTGAAGAGCTTATAAATCCACCTGATGCACCTCCTAAAGCTTTTCCAAAAGTAGAAGTAATAATATCGACATCATCAAGCACACCATGATATTCTGCGCTTCCACGACCTTTATTACCTAGAAAGCCTGTTGCATGACAATCATCAACCATAATCAGTGCATTATATTTTTTTGCTAAGAATACTATATCTTTTAATGGAGCTACAACACCATCCATGCTAAATACGCCATCAGTTGCAATTAATTTTATATTACCATTCGATTTTTTGAGAAGTTCTTCAAGATGATTCATATCAGCATGTTTATAACGATTTTTTTCAGCTTTACATAACCTGATTCCATCAATAATAGATGCATGATTGAGTTCATCTGAAAAAACGGCATCTTTTTCCGATAAGATTGTTTCAAATAAACCTCCATTTGCGTCAAAGCATGAAGAATAAAGAATAGTGTCTTCCATATGGTGGAATTCACTCACTATTTTTTCTAAATCTTTATGAATTGTTTGTGTCCCACAAATAAAGCGCACTGAGCTTAATCCAAACCCCCACTCTTCAATAGCATCGATTGCAGCTTTTTTAACAATATCATTATTTGATAAGCCTAGATAATTATTAGCACAGAAATTAATTACTGATTTACCCAATACATTAATTTCTGTCTCTTGTGGGGTTTCAATAATTCTTTCATTTTTAAATGTTCCGGCTGATTTGATATCAACTATCTGATTTTCAAGAAGATTTTTAATTTCTTTCATAATATTTTTTGATTTGTGGAATTAAATAATCCATAAAAAATGATTCATAATTATATTGAGTTGAAAAATCCCATTCTTTTTTTGCTTTCTCATAATTTAAACTATCAGGCCAAGTATCTGCAACAGATTGCAGTTTTTCTTCTACATTGTATTTTATATTAAAATCTGGGAATTCTTTTTTTATTGTTTCAATTATCTGGCTTGGTGTTAAGCTTATTTCTTGGATATTAAATGATCTTAATTCAGAAGATATATCGCGCATGTCCATTAGCTTTATAATTGAATTAATTGCCTGTTCTATTCCAATAAATGGCAGTTTTGTATTCGCGCTAATTTTACATTCATATGTTTCTTTACCATTTTTTAACAAAAATACAGCTGCAGCGTGTAGCATTTGTGGAGCAAAATCAGTTGTTCCTCCATTAGGTATTGTATATGGACTAATAATCCCTGGAAATCGAATTGATCTGAAATCTATTCCTGCATTATTTTTACGACTCTCTTCGTGTTTTTCAGTTCCATAGCGCTCTATAAGCAGTTTATTTTTTCCATATATAGTTGTTGGTTGTATTATATCTGTTTCTTTAGCTTCAATTAGTTTTCGTGGTCCATATACTGCAATAGAGCTAGGAAAGAAAAATTTTACAAAATTTTTGTTTATGTTGCCTGATTCAAATGCAGCATTAATGATTAATTTTGAGCCTTCTTCATTTACTTCTTTTGCAAGCTGTGGATTGTCCATTGCAGTTTGACTTAGTAGTGCAGCAAAATGATATACTTCGGTGATCATAAATTCACCAAACAATTTTTTGATACTTGCACTATTAGTAATACTATCTTTTATATAAATAGTATTGTCATAGCTTGTTGTTGCTTCATTGATATCAATCGCAATTTTTGTAATAGGATTATTCTGCATAGATGCAAGCAATTCACTTCCAATTTCACCATTAGACCCAGTAACAAGTATTGCTTTTTTCATTGTTATAAATTAATCAATTCAATTCATTTGTTAAAAACTTTGTATTACGGTTGAATACCAAGTAAATTTTTCATTCTGATGAGTAAAACGATCGCCATTATCAATCAAAAAGGTGGAGTTGGTAAAACCACTACTGCTATTAATCTAGCCGCTAGTTTTGCTATTTTAGAAAAAAGAACTTTATTAATAGATTTTGATCCTCAAACAAATGCCACCACAGGTTTATCAAATTCTGGGATTGATAATGATTATTCTATATATGACGCCTTAAGCGAAGAAAAAACAATGAAACAAGTTATTTCTAATACTGATTTGGATTTTCTTGATTTTATACAATCAGATCAAAATTTAGTTGGGTGTGAAGTGGAATTAGTATCCATTCCAAATCGTGAAAAGCAGTTACTAAGATTGATTAATAAAGTAAAAAAAGATTATGATTTTATATTAATTGACTGTCCTCCATCTCTTGGTCTATTAACATTAAATGCTTTAGTTGCATCTAATAGTGTTTTGATTCCTATACAGAGTGAATTTTTGGCAGTCGAAGGATTAAAAAGTTTAAGCGAGACTATTAAATTAGTTCAGGAGAATTTTAACAAAGATTTAAAAATTTTAGGTATTCTTATTACAATGCATAATAAGAGATTAAGATTAGCAAGAAAGGTTCTAAATTTGTTAAAATTAAATTTTAAAAATAAATTATTTAAGACTACAATCAATAGAAATGTCAGATTAGCAGAGGCTCCAGATGATGGAAGGCCAGCGATTGTTTATGATGTTAATTGTTCAGGAGCAAAAAATTATTTGGATTTAGCAATGGAGATATTAAATGGCAAAAAGTAAAAAAATTGGACAAGGGATTAATGCATTAATTTCACCTGACTCTACAGTTGATATGAAGCAAAATGAAATATTGATTAGTAAAATTTCTCCAAACCCTAACCAACCAAGAAAAATTTTTGAAGATAAAGCTCTTCAACAATTAGCACAATCTATTAAAGAAAAAGGATTAATCACCCCTATCACAGTTAAAAAGGAGGGGAATAAATATATTATTATTGCTGGTGAAAGACGATTTAGAGCACACCAATTACTAAAAAAGAAAAAGATTCCAGCGTATATCATTGAAAGTGATTCTAGTAGAGATTTAATGTATATGGCATTGATTGAAAATATTCAAAGAGAAGATTTGAATGCTATTGAACAAGCAAAAGCTTATCAACATTTAAAAGATAATCTGGGTATTTCTATCACTGAGATTGCCAAGACAATTGGGAAATCAAGACCAGCTGTTTCTAATACATTACGATTATTACAATTACCTATTGAGATTCAGAATAGTATTTTAGCTGGTGAAATTAATGAAGGGCAAGCTAGAGTAATTCTACAGAAAAATACTACGCAGGCCAGAATTGCATTATGGAAAAGAATATTAAAAGAAAAAATGTCTGTTAGAAAAGTGGAAGCCAGCGTGTCTAAGCAGAGTAAGTGGCAAAGAGAATTAGAAAATATTCAAAATAAAATATCAAGAGTGATTGGTGTTAAAGTTACAATTAAAAAAAGTAAAAAAACTGGGAAAGGGTATCTCAAAATTTACTTTGATTCAAAAACTTGGGATAGAGTTTTGGAATCTTTAGGAGTTGTTACTTCTTGGGAATCTGATAAATGAAACATAAAGACTATAAACTACTTTTTATTTCTGTTCTGAATAATAAAACATGGCAATTAGAGCTTACTAAATCTTCTTTAGTTGCTAGCATTCTAGTTATTGGGTCTATTTGTTTAATTTCATTATTATTAATTGTTTTTTCTGTGCCAATCATAAATGAATACCTTGAGATTAATACTGTTAATCGGAAGATTAATGCTCAAAAAGAAATAATTAATAATCTTTCTGATAGCCTTGATGAGATTGGTTTAATGAAATCTTATATTGAGAATATTATTGGACTGGAAGAAGGTGAAGAGTTGGATTCTTCTAAGGTTCGTTTTATGGTTACAAATAATATTCCCACACTAAAACCAAATGAAGGTGTTATTAGTCGTGAGTTTGATATCAATAGTAATCATTTTGGTATTGACATTGTAAATGAAGAAGGAACTCCAATCTTGTCTATCGCAAGTGGAGTAGTAATTTATAGTGATTATTCCAATGATTATGGTCATGGTATAATCATAGATCATCAAAATGGATATTATTCACATTACTATCATAATAAAGAAAATTTTGTTAAAAGAAATGAACGTATTGATACAGGCACTTTGATTGCACAGTTAGGAAATACAGGACAACAGTCAACAGGACCGCACCTGCATCTTGAAATATGGAAAGATGGCAATCCAGTTAATCCGCTCTCTTTTTTTGAAGATTATTCAAAAAAATCTGATAAATTAGAAATAGAAAATGATGAGTAATCAATCAACCAATAGCCAAACAATTATTGCAGAAGATGTTCAGATTGACGGTGATATAATTTTATCTGGTAATATTACTATATATGGAGAGATTAGAGGAGGAGTTTCTACTGATGGGGCTATTCAGCTTGCAAAGAATGGAAAAATTTTCGGTAATGTTAAATCATCTTCTATTCAAATGAATGGTTATATAGAAGGTGACATGTTTATTGATGGCACTGCAGAGCTCTTGAGTAATTGTGAGCTTGTAGGAAACTTGCAATACAGAGTCTTAAATATACAAGATGGTGCACAGTTTTCTGGCAGATGCGAAATTATTAATGACGAAGAACAATAAAGAATCTTTAACATCAATAATGGCAAGAAGTTATTCTGTCTATTTCGAATTTTTTGGCATTATTATCGCATGGATTTTATGTGGATATTTAATAAAAGGCTCGATATCCTATATTTCTATTTTTGTTGGTGTTATTCATGCATCTTTTAAGGCTTATCAAGCTGTCATGAAAAAATATTAAAAATATATTTTTTGCTATTTTCTGATTGATTTTTTTTTATTAGGTTTCAGCAGTGTCAATTAGAAAAAAATATCACACATAATTCTAATGAATAATGCATTAAAAATATTTCTCGTATGTTTAATGTTAATTTCGCCTATAATTGCAGGCGGTGGTGGTGAAACCAATAAAGAACTAGATCCTGTTTATGAAGCTATTTCCCATGTTGCAGATTCAATGAAGATTACAAAAGTTGGAAATAGTTATGAAGCAGGAGAAATAAGTGCTTTATTTACTCTTCCTAAAATTTATGGCATTGATTTTTCTATCACTAAACATGTTTTTCTATTATTGTTAGTCGCTTTTATCACTGTAACTTCCATCATCTTTTTAGTGCAAAGATATATTTCAAGTCACACTAAAGTTCCTGCAAAACCAATGAACTTTATTGAAATGATTGTTGTTTATATAAGAGAAAATGTTTTAAAGAATTTTATTGGAGAAAAATATTATAGAGAGTGGGCTCCTCTTGTTTATACACTTTTCTTTTTTATTTTAGTAGGTAATTTTTTAGGCTTGATTCCTATTTTTGATTTTTTAGGTTTTATAAATTATTTTGGATCTAAACTTATTAATATTGATTATCATAATACATTTTTATACCCTCTCACTAAAGGAGGAAATACAGTTACTGCTAATATCAATTTAAATTTTGCATTGGCAACTATTACATTTTTTGCTTTTACAATTGCAGGTATTAAAAAATATGGCCCAATTGGACATTGGAAAAATTTTGCTCCTCCAGGATTAGCTTGGCCTTTGTATTTCATTGTTGTCCCAATTGAAATTTTGGGCATGTTGCTTAGACCTCTTACTCTCACCTTAAGGTTAGCAGGAAATATGATGGGAGGACATTTAGCATTAATAATTTTTACTGGACTTGTAATGCAGATTGCACAATCTTATAATAGTGTTTTAATGGGATTAGTAGGGGCTAGTTTATTTTCAGTTCCACTATCT
>CAYZYM010000081.1:0-4016 GCA_964482595.1 uncultured bacterium
ATTTAGTAGCAAAAAAAAGATATAACTGGTTTGGAAAAAAAGACGAATGTATTTTTCCTACTGAAAATTCACAATTTTTAATTGACTGATGAAACGAGAAGAATTTAACACTTTTTATGACATGGAAACCCGTTGGTATGATGAAGATATGCTTGGTCATCTTAATCATGGGACGGTTGTAGCTTATTTTGAAGATGCTAGAACCCGTCATGCAAAAGATCTCGGTATAGATACTTATAGAAAGGATTCTTTTCCATTTATTATTGCATCAATGAAATTAGATTTTTATAAACAAGTCAAGCATCCAAAAGAAGTAGATATAGGTATTCGAGTATCAAGAGTAGGAACTAAAAGTTTTGACTATGAGTATGGTCTTTTTTTAAAGGGGGATAAAGAATGTGCAGTTTCTTGTATCACTACTTTAGTGTGTTTTGATTATGTAGAACAAAAAACTGTACCAGTTTTTGATGTTATTAAAGAACAAATGAAGTAAAGGAAAATTAAAAATGAATATTACAGTAGAAAATGGAATTAAAATCATTCATATGGGAGATAAAGGCCCAAATCTTTTAGGAGTTGACAGAGCAAAAGAGATTATTAAAGAATTAAATTATAATGAATGTAAAGCTGTTATTATTCTTGGAAATGAAAAGGTATTTAGCGCTGGTTTGAATTTAAAAGATTTAATGAGTGCCAAAGAAACAAGTGAAGTATCCCTCATTTTTGGTACGCTTCGAGATCTTTTGACGGCATGTAGAGAATTTCCTGGTCCAGTAATCAGTATAATTGGCGGGCATGCTATTGCTGGAGGATGTTTGTTGGCGTTAGCATCCGATTATCGCTATGGAATGCATGGAATGCATAGAATGGGCCTTAATGAAATGGCTATAGGAATTGATTTGCCGCCAGATATGTTGTCCATTATATCTCACTCTATTGGTAGAGAAAATCTTTTTGAAGTTGCAACACAATGCAGAATGTATACGCCTTCCCAAGCTCAAAAGAAAGGTCTTATTAATGAAATTATTGGTCACAGATTAACCGGTAAAAAGAAAGCTACATCTCAAGCATTAAAAGAAGCAAAAAAATTAGCAAAATTCTACATTGACGCTGGAGAGCCATTTGTGAGATTAAAACAATCTTTAATGCATGATACTAATTTTGATTATCAAGTTTTAATCGACAACTGGTTCAGCGCTGATACTCAAGAAAAAGTGAAATCTGTTGTGTCTTCTCTTTCTAAAAAATGAATATTCTTATTGTTGGCGGTACTGGCACAATTGGTACTCATTTAGTTCATTCTTTATCAAAACAAGATTATAATATCTTTCTTTTATCAAGAAATCCAAAAAAATATTATAAGAAATTTGATGAAAATATATCTTTAATTAGCTGGGATACAAATAACTCTGATATTTTAAAAGACATTGATGTTGTTGTTAAATTAAGCGGTGAGTCTGTGTTGCAATTTTGGACAAAAAAAATTAAGAAAAAAATTGTATCCAGTAGAACAACTATCACCAAAGATTTAAAAATTTTTTTCGAAACCAATCGTATTAACCCTAAAGTTGTTATCAATGCTTCTGCAGTAGGGTATTATGCCAAAAAGGATGCAATTTACAATGGGTCTGTTGATGAATTTTCTTCTAATGGAGATACTTTTTTAGCAGATGTATGCAAAATCAATGAAAAATCATGTGATATTTTTATAAATGACGGAATTCGTGTTGTGAATTTGCGTATAGGGCTTGTGTTAACAAAAGAATTTTATAACCTTGTCAAATTTCAACCTCATATGGGAGCCAAAAACAATTTTTTTCCGTGGATTCACATCGATGATATAGTTGGTTTTATTGAATTTTCAATGGTCAATGATATAAAAGGCCCATTTAATTTGGTTTCACCAACCCCTACAACCCATCAAGACTTTAATTCTGTAGTGATTCCAATTCATTTTCTTAGAAATATTATTCCAATGACCGAAATGTTATTGTATGGCTACAAAACTATTCCAAAACGCACATTGGAAAGCGGCTATCAGTTTAAATTTATTGACATTAAAGATGCTATTTCTAGTTTTAGGAAATAATAGAAATATCTTGGAAAATATAAATAATTTTGTAAATTTTCAGCCGTGGTAACATCTCAAAAAGGAATTATCAATTGAGCGCAAAAAAATTATCTAAAAAACAATTAAAAGAAGAACAAAAATTACTGGATAACCTTACGCCAGAAGAGATGGCAGAAGTAGTCGAAGAAAAACTATCAGAAGAAGATAGAATTAAACAAGTAAAAGAACGTGCTAATGAAAAAATCAAAAGATCAAAAGTTTCAAGCGGAACAATTAGTATGTATCTATCTGAAATTTCTCAATATGAGCCTTTGCCTCCAGAAAGAGAAGTTGAACTTGCAGTTCGAATAGAAAAAGGTGACAAAGCAGCAATGAAAGAATTGGTTGAAGCAAACCTTCGATTTGTTGTGTCAGTTGCAAAGAAATATCAAGGAAATGGACTATCTCTTTCTGATATTATCAACGAAGGAAATCTTGGCTTAATTAAAGCAGCAAAACGTTTTGATCCTTCTAGAGGTTTTAAATTTATTTCATATGCGGTATGGTGGATTAGACAGGCTATTTTACAGGCACTTGCTGAGCAAGGACGATTAATTAGATTGCCTTTAAATCGTGTGGGTACCATTACAAAGATTACCAAAGCAGCTGAAAAATTAGAAGCAGAAATTGGTAGACAACCAAAAGTTGAAGAAATTAGTCACCAACTTGATATTGGTTCTCATGAAGTATTTAATGCATTACAATATTCAAGAAGACATAGTTCATTAGATGCACCATTCTCAGACGGAGAAGATAGTTCTCTCATTAATGTGATCGAAGATGAGCAAGAAAAAGATCCTGACAACAATGTGATGGATACTTCTATGAAAGAAGAAATTGCTTCTGCGCTAAGCACATTAACAGAAAGAGAACGTTCAGTTATTGAAATGTATTTTGGTATTAATAGAGATAGATCTTTCACTCTAAATGAAATCGGGGAACAATTTAACTTGACTCGTGAGCGTGTACGTCAGATTAAAGAAAAAGCAATAAGACGTCTTGCGCACAAGACACGTAGCGAACCTCTCCGAGTTTATTTAGGGCAATAAATGGATCCAGTACAAATATTATTTCCAATTTTTCCTCTTATATTTTTGACTTATTTGCATACATTTTTCAATGCCAATACGGTAAAAAAAGCAATTCAGACAAAGGATCTTGATTGGAGATGGATGAAATTTATGCCTTCGTGGCAACAAATTCCTGATGATGTTCAAGCTTCTAGAGAGCACTATAAAAATTTATATCAAGCACCATTACTTTTTTATTTGTATTGTATTTTGGCATTTACAGCAGATCATGTAACCCAATTTACTGTTATTATGGCCTGGATTTATGTTATTGCAAGAACCATCCATTTTATTATCAGATCAACAAATCCTAAAATTTCTGTACGAGCACCTATTTTTACAGTTACTTTGTTTGTTTCTCTTATTCTTTGGATTGAGTTATTCTGTGCAATTCTTCCTTAAATAAATTTTATAGCACCAAAATTCACTTAGTTGTATAATTCATCGAAATGAGTAAAAAATCAAAAATCGCCATAATTGGACGTCCTAATGTAGGGAAGTCGACGCTTTTTAACAAATTGTGTGGTAGAAGAACATCTATTGTTAATCCAACAGCAGGAGTGACACGTGATAGAGTGTACGCATCAGGTGAATGGTTGGATAAAAATTTTGATGTAATTGATACTGGTGGTTTTGTTGATTCAGATGAAGATATTTTTAATGAAAAAATTAGAGAACAGATTGTAGAAGCGGTAAAAGAGTCTGATTCTATCATTTTTCTTGTTGATGGCAAAGATGGGTTAAATCCAAATGACCAATATTTAGCAAAAATTGTTAGACAATCAGATAAAAAATATGTTTTAGCAGTCAACAAGTGTGATACACCAGAGCAGCTC
>CAYZYM010000082.1:0-3904 GCA_964482595.1 uncultured bacterium
GAAAATCCTAAAACTGTACCAGTCGACGGTGATTCTTTGGATGCAGAAGATAAAGAGAATAATAATTACAATATTAATGGGACTCTTGTTAACGATAAAAAGTAGCATTCATTAATATTTTTTTATAGTTATATAATCCTGTCTAATTAAATTCAAAACATATGTAATTTGTTGGATGATTTTTAAAAAATATATAACCATAACATGTTTATTTCTTATTTGGGCCTGCGGTACGCAGACTAGCCAAATTGATATCTCTTCCTTGTCTGATGACAATCAACAGAAGAAGCAAGAGCCATCAAATCAACCCATAGATGATTCTCAAGGAATTCAGTTTTTTATGGATGGACTTATGTTTATGGAACAAGGTGATTATTCAAGAGCAATTATTGAGTTTCAAGATGCGATTGAAATGGGATCATTATCCGGAGAAATTTATTATTCAATCTCTGAATCCTACTGGATGATTCAAAAGTATGATAAAAGTATTCAGTATGGATTGCTAGCAATTAATTATGATGATAATAATAGAGATTATAGTATTTCGTTAGGAAAAAAATATATTGCCCTTAATAAATTAGACAAAGCATTAGATATTTTTATTGAAGTTGCAGAAAAATATGAAGATAATGCAGATGTTTTATTTATCATTGGTGATTTAAAAGCAGAATTAAGTGATGTTGATTCAGCATTAGTATATTATCAACAGGCTTATAACAAGGACAACTCATTGATTCTTGCTCTGGAAGTCGCAGCAGAGTTATCATTAAGGTCTAATCATCGTTATTCAAAGATAATATTGAAGAAGCTATTGCTTGCAGACCCATCGAATCCAAAGTATTTACAATTATTTATTGAAGCGCTTCCACAATCAAATAATCTTGATGATATTGAAGATATTGTTAACAATGAAGATATCAGAAGCAATCCATTTATTAATAATTTATACAACCAGTTAGGTTATGAATATCTAATGAATGGATCATTTGATAAAGCTAAGTCATATTTTCAAAAATCTTTGTCAATCAACGATAATGATAGATTTGCTTTATATTATCTCTCAAATATATATAGAGACTTAGAAAAATATGATGAATCAATTGCAGTGGCAGACAAACATATTGCTCTTTATCCAGACGAAAGAGAAGGATATATCAACAAAATTATTTCTTTACTTACTCTAAAAGATTATCAAGCTGCGATTGAAGTATCACTAGAATCTTTGAACATTTTTCCTAATGATTTTGATATAAATTATTTTTTAGGTATTGCTTATTATTCAACAGAAAAATTTATAGAAGCAGAATCATACTATGCAAAATCTCTTAAGATAGATAATAACTCTGTTCCTGCTATGCATGGTTTAGCTATGGCATATGATAAAAATAGAAAATGGGAAAAATCAGATCAATTATATATTGATTTGATTGCGAGAGACACTAAAGATGCACAAGCTTATAATAATTATGCTTATAGCTTAGTTGAGCGTAATGAAGAAATTGATTACGCACTTACTCTAGCTGAAAAAGCAATTCAATTGAGTCCAAATACATCTGCTTATCTTGATACTGTTGGATGGATATATTTTAAGTTAGGCAATTTTGAAAAAGCAAAAGAATTTATAGCACAATCAATTGTTTATGATGGCTCAAGCGCTGTCGTATTAGAACATTATGGAGATGTTCTTGTTGCATTAGAAGAAAAAGATGAAGCACTAGTATTTTATAAGAAAGCATTTGAATTAGATCAAGATAATAGTGCACTATCAGAGAAGATATCTTCATATGAAAATCAATAAAAAACTGTTCATACAACCCATACTGCTTTTTGCATTTATGAGTTGCAGCTCTAATAACCAATTTATTGAAATTGACTATTCAAAAAATGCAAATCTTGTAACTATGGAGCAACAATTTTATAAAAGTTCTGGTTCAGGAAAATTAATTGCAAAAGGAAAGAATAATTTTGTTTCTTATTTTGATTTTATATCCACACACAATTCTTCATCAATTATATTTAGAGATTTTTTAAGAAGAAAACAATTTCTTGTCGAGATTGTTGATGAAAACATACGATATCATGATATGAAAAATAGAAAAGATATTGAAATACAAAGTTTTAATAATTTTTTTCCTATAGCAACAAGAATGGATGCAAATACATACAAAAAATTGATGTGGGGCATTCCAGATATTTTTAATGAAATCAATTTAACTACAAAAAAAGAATTTTCTGTATCAACTAAGCTTATTTCAGTTGATGATAGGAATTTAATTAACGAATTGATATTTTCTTTTAATGACAACGTACAAGAGTATAAATTGCTTTTTTTGGATAGAAAATTTTTAGATAAAGAATAATCTGATATGAATCTTTCGATTATAATCCCTGTCTATAATGAATCTGAATCAATTCTTCATTTTATTGAGGAGTTATCAGGTTTATATAGGAATAGCTCTGATACAGAAATTATTTTTGTCAATGATGGTTCTACTGATGATACCTTATCAATACTTAAAGCAAGCATGAATAATTTGCCAAATTCTAGAATTATTAATTTGTACAGGAATTATGGAAAGTCAATTGCTTTACAAGCAGGTTTTGATGTAGCAAAAGGATCAATCATTGCAATGATTGATGGAGATTTACAAGATAATCCAAAAGAGATTAAAGGTCTTGTCAATCACTTAAATAAGGGATATGACCTTGTTTCAGGTTGGAAAAAGAATAGAAAAGATCCATTTGAGAAAAAAATTGCATCTTCTATATTCAATTTTTTCGTGAGATTATTTAGTGGTTTAAAGATTCATGATTCAAATTGTGGACTAAAAGTTCTTCGAAAGGAAGTTGTTACTACACTCAATTTGTATGGTGGTCGTCATCGATATATACCTCTATTAGCTCACCAGAAAAATTTTTCTGTTTCTGAATTAGTTGTTGACCACAGAGAAAGGAAGTTTGGAATATCAAAATATGGTACAAAACGTTATTCTGAAGGATTTTTTGATTTCCTAACCATTCTTTTCCTTGGAAAATATATGGATAGGCCTCTTCATTTTTTTGGAGCAATTGGTTTATTGTTTTCTTTATTAGGAGTTATAGTTGAGTCTTACATTTTATATTTAAAATATTTTCTTTTTGAACCATTTCAACAGCATATTGCTTTATTAATATTTGGTGCCATCTTAATTATTGTTGGACTTCAGCTTTTTACGTTTGGTTTATTAGGAGAATTAATTGTCAATAAAGAGCAAAAAATTAAGAATTATATTAAAGAAATAATTGAGTAGATCAATTGAAGATTCTTACCATCGGTCCATTTCCACCATTAAGAGGTGGAATTTCTGATTTTCATTACTCCCTTTTTAACGAATTTTCAAAACGCCATGATGTTAGTGTATTAAATTTTAAAAAACTTTATCCTTCTATTCTATTTCCTGGAAAAAATCAATACCATGATAAGCATACTCATGTTGATGGTGTTTCCAACATTTTGAATCCAATAAATATATTTTCTTGGTTTCGTGCTAAAAAGATAATAAATAATATTAACCCAGATAGAATTATCATTTCTTATTGGCATTTTTTCTTTATTCCATTGTATGTGTACATATTAAAGAATACAAAAAATGTTAAACGATATGTTTTATTTCATAATGTTTTATCACATCAAAGAAAATCTTATGAGATATATCTATTAAGATGGTTGCTAAAACATATTGATTGTTGTGTAGTTATTAATGAATCTGCAAAAAAACAAATAAATGAAATTGATAATAGCAAAAAAGTTATTAAAACATTTCATCCTTTATATCTGCTCGATAATAATGCACATACAAAAAAGAGCGCTAGAAAAGAATTAGGTATACTAAACAGTAAAGTAATTCTATTTTTTGGATTAATT
>CAYZYM010000083.1:0-8605 GCA_964482595.1 uncultured bacterium
TTAGTAGATGGAGAATTCACTGATGTGAAATCAACAGTTTTAGGATTATTATCAACTTATATCAATGAATTACAATGAAGATACTTCTAGCTAAAGACGCAGGATACTGTTTTGGTGTTCGAGATGCCGTAGATATGGCTTATGATACAAGCAAGGAATATGGTGAAGTGTACATGTTAGGCGATATTGTCCACAATGAAAGTGTAGTGGAGGATTTAGAAAAAAGTGGAGTAAAGGTCGTTTCTGATCTAGACGATATTCCAGATGATAAACCCGTTTTATTTAGAGCTCATGGTACTGCAAAAGATGTGTGGAAAGATGCTCAGGGTAAAAAAATGAATATTATTGATGCAACTTGCCCTTTGGTTCATGAAATACATAGAGAAGTAAAACAGTTACATAAAGAAGGAAGAAAAATTATTATCATCGGCGACCATGGACATGATGAAGTGATTGGAATTGCAAGTCAAGTTGAAGGTGCGATTGTAATATCAAGTGTTGAAGAAGCTGAAAAGTTAAGAAAAACAAAGAAAGCAGGCATTGTTAGTCAATCAACTCAGAAGATTGAAAATGTTCAAGATATCATTAATATTTTGATGACTAAAGTGTTTGATTTACGATTTGTTAACACAATTTGTTTTCCTACAAAACGTAATCATGAACAAATTAAAGAATTATCAGAGATAGTAGATATAATGATTGTCATTGGTTCATTTACTAGTGCTAATTCCAAAAGATTAGCAGAATTGAGCCTTGAAAGAAACAAGAACACTTATCAAGTTACTAATGCAACAGAAATTGATGTATCTTGGTTCAAAAAGACTATAAATTCGGTAGGTGTTTCTGCTGGTGCTTCAACACCAGATTGGATAATCGATTCGGTTATAAAGAGAATAAAGGATATAACCAATACTACCAATAAGGAAATAATTTATGAGTGATAATAACTTCAAAGTAAAAGTCGGTTTAGCTGAAATGTTGAAAGGTGGTGTTATCATGGATGTCACCAATGTTGAACAGGCAAAAATTGCTGAAGAATCAGGAGCTGCTTCTGTTATGGCTCTTGAGAGAATTCCAGCAGACATTCGTGCTGATGGAGGAGTTTCTAGAATGAGCAATCCTCATATGATTAAAGAAATTCAAGATGCTGTATCAATTCCTGTAATGGCAAAATGCCGTATTGGACATTTTGCTGAGGCGCAAGTTCTTCAAGCTCTTGAAGTAGATTTTATAGATGAAAGTGAAGTGTTAACTCCAGCTGATGAAGAGCACCATATTTATAAACATCCATTTAAAGCTCCATTTGTATGTGGAGCTAGAAATCTTGGTGAAGCATTAAGACGGATTCATGAAGGAGCTGCTATGATCAGAACAAAAGGTGAAGCTGGAAGTGGAAATATTGTTGAGGCAGTTAGACATATGAAAATGATAGTTTCTGAAATTCAGGAAATAAAAAATTGTGATGAAAAAATACTAAAAGAAAAATCAGAAACAATGAGAGTTCCTATTGAATTAGTTAAACATGTTTCAGAAAATGGAAATATTCCTGTTCCTAATTTTGCAGCAGGAGGAATTGCAACACCTGCTGATGCATCATTAATGATGCAATTAGGAGCTGAATCAGTTTTTGTGGGGTCTGGAATCTTTAAAAGTGAAGATCCAAAAGAAAGGGCATATGCCATTGTTCAAGCAGTAACTAATTTTGATAATCCAAAAGAAATTTTAAGTGCTTCTTATAAATTAAAAGATGCGATGAAAGGTCTCGAAATTTCAGAAATACCTGAAGAACAATTGTTGCAAAAAAGAGGAGACTAAAATGATTGGAGTCCTTGCGCTTCAAGGAAATTTTTCTTCTCATGTCAAAGTTTTAGGTTTACTTGGACATAATTCGAAATTAGTAAAGTCTCCAAAAGATTTAGATAATATTGATGGCCTTATTATACCTGGGGGAGAATCTACAACAATGACTAAATTGATTAATAGAGATGAGAAATTTTTTGAATCAATTCAATCATTTTCAAAAAATCACCCTATTCTTGGCACATGTGCTGGATTGATTCTTATGTCAAAAGATAGTTTCGATAGTAAAGTTATAAATCTGGGAATTATTGATATTGAATCAACAAGAAATGCGTATGGTAGGCAAGTCCATTCTTTTGATGCAGAATTAAGTTTAGGATATGGCTCAAATAATACTTCTTTCAAAGCTTCTTTTATTCGTGCTCCTAAAATTTCTAAAGTGGGAAAAAATGTTGAAGTAATTTGTACTCATAATGATTTACCTGTTGCAATTAAAGACGGAATGCATGTTGCAACAACATTCCATCCTGAGTTAAAAAATGAAACATTGATACATAAACTATGTTTTGGAGATAAATAGATGGATTTGAAATATTTACCAAATATTAACTCTCCAAAAGATTTGAAGAATTACTCCAAAAAGGACTTAAAACCTATATCCGATGAATTAAGAGAATATATTACAGCTACTGTTAATAAAATTGGTGGACATCTAGCTTCTACATTAGGTGTTGTTGAGCTTACTACAGCGATTCATTATGTATATGATGCTCCTAAAGATAAAATTATTTGGGATACTGGTCATCAAGCGTATGCACATAAAGTACTCACAGGCAGACTTAATTCTCTTGAAACTATTAGAAAATATAAAGGTTTGAGCGGTTTTTTAAAACGAAGTGAAAGTGAATATGATGTGTTTGGAGCTGGACATGCATCTACATCTATTTCTGCTGGTCTAGGCATTGCTTCTTCAAGAGATTTAAATAATCAAGACTTCAAAGTTGTTAGTATTATTGGTGATGGTGCTTTAACAGGAGGGTTAGCATATGAAGCATTAAACAATGCTGGCAATGCAAAAAAACAATTGTTAGTTATTTTAAATGATAATCAAATGTCAATTAGTCCAAATGTAGGAGCTATGAGGAATTATCTTATGAAAATCTCTACAAATAAATACTACAATTATATAAGAACAAAGATTGGAAATTTTCCTGATATAGCCTATGGAAAGACATTATTGCGAAGAATAGAGTCTAGTGCAAAGAATTTTTTCCTTCCAAGAACAATATTTGAAGATTTAGGTTTCAGATATTTTGGTCCAATGGATGGACATGATGTTAATCTTCTTGTGAATACGTTAGAAAAAATTAAAAATTTACCAGGTCCAGTAGTGTTACATGCTGTAACAAAAAAAGGAAAAGGGATTGATTATGCAGAACAAGATCCTATTAAATATCATGGTATTAAAGCACAAAAAATTGGTGAGGATAAAACATCAGTTCAAACTGTCCCTATCTTTCAAAATGTTTTTGGCGCTCTTTGCTGTAGTTTAGCCAATGAGAATGAAAAAATTGTTTGCATAACTGCTGCGATGAAAGAAGGAACTGGTTTGGTAGAATTTTCAGAAAAGTTTCCAGATAGATATTTTGATGTTGGTATTGCAGAAGCACATGGTGTAACCTTTGCTGCTGGGTTATCTATAAATGGGAGTATTCCTCTTGTTGCAATTTATTCAACATTTCTTCAGCGTGGCTATGATCAAATTGTACATGATATAGCGATTCAAAAATTACCAGTAATTTTTTGTTTAGATAGATCTGGTTTAGTTGGAGAAGATGGTCCTACTCATCATGGTGCATTAGATATAGCATATATGCGTTGTATTCAAGGAATGATAGTTACTGCTCCAAAGGATGGAAATGAATTAAAAAATTTACTACATACTGCTATTAATTATAATAATGGTCCATTTAGTATTCGATATCCAAAAGATTCATCTATAGCTTTTGATAAAGAAGTTTATGGAGAAAATATTCCGATTGGAAGTTGGGAAGTATTGAGAGAAGGAAAAGATATAGCTCTTTTGGCAGTTGGCTCAATGGTTGATAAAGCGCTAAATGTTGCTAATCAGTTAGAATCTAACAATATTCAATGTGAAGTAATTAATTGTAGATTCATTAAACCAATGGATAAGAATTATTTAAATGAATCTTTAAGAAATTTTTCTAAAATTGTTACGCTTGAAGAGGGAGTATTAGATGGCGGTTTTGGAGAAGGAGTTTCAGCCTGGCTGTCATCAGTAAAAGCAAAAAATGATTTATTGAGAATTGGACTACCTAATAATTTTGTTGAGCATGGGCCTAGGAAAGTTTTGCTTAAAGAAGTTGGTCTTGATTCTGAATCTTTAAGTAAAAAAGTTTTAAGTTTTATAAATAGATAACAAATGAGCAAAAAAAGAAAATATAATTTTGATACAATTAGTGGTAACAAATTAAAAGACTACTATAGCGCTAAAGATAATCCTCTTAATCAGGGTGATTTTCCGTATACAAGAGGAATTCACAGCAACATGTATAGAGGAAAGCTATGGACAATGAGACAGTTTTCTGGATTTAGCACTCCTGAAGAAACAAATGAAAGATATAAATATTTGTTGAAAAATGGTCAAACAGGCCTTTCTGTTGCTTATGATATGCCAACATTGATGGGGTATGACCCTGATCATGAATTATCAGAAGGAGAAGTTGGTGTTTGTGGCGTTAATGTTTCTTCTTTAGATGATATGGAAACATTATTCAAAGATATCGATTTAGAAAAAATATCTATATCACAAACGATTAATGGACCAGCGATTATTTTATTTGCATTTTATGTTGCATTAGCGAAAAAGAATAAAATAGATATTAGCAAGTTAAGAGGCACATTGCAGAATGATGCATTGAAAGAGTATATTGCACAAAAAGAATGGATTTTTCCTCCATCTCCATCTGTAAAACTTGTAGTAGATGTAATTGAATTTTGTTCAAAAAATATGCCTCTATATAATCCAGTATCAATTAGCGGATACCATATTAGGGAAGCTGGATCAACTGCAGCGCAAGAATTAGCTTTTACTTTAAATAATGGTTTTGTTTATATAGAAGAATGTTTGGATAGAGGATTAAAAATTGATGAATTTGCACATAGATTATCTTTCTTTTTTAATTCTCATATTGATTTTTTTGAAGAGATTGCAAAATATAGAGCTGCTAGACGTATATGGGCTAATACTCTCAAAAATAAATACAATGCAAAAAATGAAAATTCTTTAAAATTAAAATTTCATACTCAAACTGCAGGATGTTCATTAACTGCTCAACAGCCTGAAAATAATATTGTAAGAACTGCTTATGAAGCAATGGCTGCTGTATTAGGCGGTACAAATTCTTTGCATACTAATGCTCTTGATGAGACATTAGCTCTTCCTTCTGAAAAAGCTGCAAAAATTGCTTTAAGAACTCAACAAGTTCTTGCATATGAAACTGGCATTGCTAGCGTTGCAGATCCTTTAGGCGGATCATGGTATATTGAGGATATGACCGATCGTATTGAACAAGAAGCTATGGAATATTTTAAGATTATTGAAAGTTTAGGCGGTACAATTAATGCAATTGAAGAGGGATATTTTCAGAAAGAGATTGCTGATTCTGCATCTGTTTATCAAGAATCAATTGATACAAATGATAGAATTATTGTAGGCATAAATGATTTCGTTGAGAAAGATGAAAAATTAGATATAGATATACTGGAAATTTCTGAAGAGGCTCAAAAAATCCAAGAGAAGAAAGTAAAAGATTTAAGAAAAAGTCGTGATTCAAAATCTTTAAATGAAGAAATGGAAAAATTAAGAAATGCTTGTAAAGATAATGTAAATTTAGTCCCTTATCTAATTTCTGTAGCAGAGAAAGGTGGCACTGTTGGAGAAATTGTTGATATAATGAAGAGTGTTTATGGGGAATGGCAAGAATCATTTGGATTTTAGTTTAGATGAATAAAGTTTATACATCATTAATATTAGTTTTTGGCCTAGTTGTTTTATGGACAATATATCTTACAAATATAAGAGAAGATAAAAATCTTACAGTGCGTTACTACACTATTAAAGAATTGACAGTGGAAGAAAAATCTATTAATAAGGTCAAGATTGGGGGTTTAGTAAAACCAAATTCAATTGATATTAATGAATCAAATCGATTAGAAGTATGGTTCTATGTTTATCAGGGGGAGGATAGTCTTAAAGTATATTATAATGGTACCAGGCCCGATTTATTCAAAGACGATGCTGAGGTAGTTATTTCAGGTAAATTTGACAATAATTTAATTACAGCGACGGAATTACAGACAAAATGCGCTTCTCGATATGAAGGCGATTTAAAAAATATAAATAGTATATAATGGTATCTCAGATTGGAAGTTTAGCCTTAAGTATTGCAAGTGGCTTAATTTTATCCACTTTTTTCTTTCTTATTTACTATAGATTAACAAAAGATAAACTTTTTATTGATTTATCAGAGCGTTCTATAATTGCTACATGCTTATCTATTGTCCTTGCTACTATATGTCTTTTAAATGAATTATTGATTAGCAATTTTAACTTACAATATGTAGCACAATACACTAGCTATGAGACGCCGATGTTCTATAAGATAACATCTTTGTGGGCTGGGCAAGCAGGTTCATTGCTTTTTTGGACATTTATTATGTCTGTATATACATTGATATACATATTTTTTACTTTGAATAAAATTAAAGTCCTCAAATACCATTCATACTTTATTTTTGCTATTATATTCGGATTTTTTCTTTTTTTATCCAACTTTATAGCGAATCCATTTGAACCAGTTTCTCCAGATATTATTGTTCAGAATGGAAACGGGCTAAATCCTTTATTGCAAAATGTTACAATGGCTATTCATCCACCTATTCTTTACTTAGGGTTCATTGGAACAACTATTTTATTTGTAATGACATTATCTGCTTTGATTGTAAATGAGATTAATTATCAATGGGTTAAGTCTATAAGATCATGGGCATTGATTGTTTGGACATTTTTATCAGCAGGAATTATTTTAGGAGGATATTGGGCATATCAAGAGCTTGGATGGGGAGGATATTGGGCATGGGATCCAGTAGAAAATTCTTCTCTTATGCCCTGGTTCTTATTGACAGCATTTATCCATTCGTCAATAATTCAAGAGAAAAGGGGCTTGTTAAAGACATGGAATGTTCTTTTGGCTTCTTTAACATATATATTTGTTATACTTGGCACTTTTATTACTAGAAGTGGTATTATTTCATCTGTTCATTCATTCACGGCTGAGTCTTTAGGTCCTTTGTTTTTTGTGTTTTTGTGTACATTAATTTTGTTAACAATGTTTTGGTTTTTTAAACATTATCATCTGTTAGTTTCAGAAGAAAAAATTAAATCTTTCACATCAAGAGAAGGCGGTTTCTTATATAATAATTTACTTCTGATAACTATGTGTTTTATTGTATTGTGGGGGACTCTTTTTCCTATTATATCGGAAGCTTGGAATGGAGAAAAAATTCATATAGGACAAAACTATTTTAATCAGCTAAACGTTCCTATTGGAATATTTCTCTTATTTCTAATGGGCATTGGTCCTTTGTTGTCTTGGAAAAAAACTTCTTCTTCTACTTTAATTTCAAATTTTAAAATTCCAATGATATCAAGCTTTATTATAGGTTCATTATATATGGTATTTGCAGATGAATTTCGCTTCTATCCGTTTGTAACGCTTTTGGGAATTATTTTTACTTTAACAGCAATAAGCATTGAATTTAAAAAATCATTTGATAGCCATTATTCTAAAGATTCTTCTTTTTTCAAAGCAATATTCAATCTTTTATCACAAAATCGTCACAAAAATGGAGGGTATATAGTTCATATAGGAATAACACTATTATTTGTTGGATTTGTTGGAAGAGCTTTTGAAGTAGAAAGAGAATTTGTATTGAAGCCAGGTGAACAAACTTATTTTGCAAATTATAACTTTATATTAAATAGCGTCACAACTGAAGAAAGGAATAATCATTTAGCAGCTATTAGCAGTATGGATGTGACTGATGAAAGCAATACCTATATAACAACTTTATATCCTGAAAAAAGAATCTATTTTTATAGAAATCCAGATACAGAAAAACACCAACCACATAGTGAGCTTGATATCTATAGCACAATGAATAAAGATATTTATTCTGTTTTTTCATCGTATGATTCAGATACAAAGGAAGCTTATTTCAAAATTATGATTAATCCTCTTGTTAATTGGGTGTGGATTGGTGGGATTATGATCGTTTTAGGCTCTTTGTTTGCTTTTTGGCCATCTTCATCAAGGAGAGATTAATGGAAATTTTTAATCAGATATTTATTTTTTCATTTTGTTTGATAATTATTTTGTATGTTTTCTATCCTTTATTGAAAAGGTTAAAATAGTGTTAGAAATAAAAAATCTTAGAAAATCTTTTTCAAGCAATTGTGTTCTTGATGACATTAGTTGCAGTTTCAGCAAAGGAAAGATCATTGCATTATTAGGAAAAAATGGTTCTGGCAAAACAACTTTCTTGAAGTGCATAGGCAATATTATGAATATTGATGATGGAGAAATCGAATACAATGATAGTAATTTTATTTTTATCAATGATAAGCCAAATATGTTTGGAGATTTAACTATTTACGAAAATCTGAGATATATTTTATCAATTTATAATCAAGAGTTTGATTTAGACAGGTATCAAAATTCTA
>CAYZYM010000084.1:0-3028 GCA_964482595.1 uncultured bacterium
TCAATCAGACCTGTTAAATGCTATTGATATTGATGCAATTATTGCAAATCAACAGCAGTTGCACAATATTGCATTTATAAATGAAGAAGTTGTTTTAGAGTCAGCTGATAGCTTGAAAAAATTAAATAAAAAATTAAATAAAAAATTCAAATCAGGTATTGCTGTTTTTTCAACAAATATCAATGATAATAAGACAATATCAGTAAGCGTATCAAAAGATTTAATTGATAAAAAATCATTATCTGCTGGCAGTTTAGCAAAATCTATTGCTGAAGAATTAGGTGGAGGGGGCGGAGGTAAAGATGATTTTGCTATGGCCGGTACATCTTCAGAGCTTTCTTTAAATGAGATTAAATCTCTCATTAATAAAACAATAAAAAATGAATTGGGGAAGATTTAATGCAATCACAAAAAAACAATAATTCTTATATCGTTTATATCGAAAAAAATGAAAAAGTAATGGAAAAACTAACTCAATTCTGTATCGATAATAATATTTCATCTGCTCAAGTTTCTGGAATAGGAGCAGTTAGAAATATTGATATAGGTGTTTACGATATTAATAAGAAAGATTATCATCACAAGCTATTTGAAGAAATCCATGAATTGATCTCATTTCAAGGAAATATAGCATTAAAAGATGGAGAACCATTTGTGCATGCGCATATTACAATTGGGAATCATGATATGGATGTCTTTGGAGGTCATCTTTTTGAGATGGAAGTAGCAGCAGTTGGGGAATTTATTTTACATGTTTTTGATCAAGAAACTCACAGAGAAATTGATGATGATATAGGATTAGCCACATTAAACTTATGCAAGATATAAAAGGAAATAACTATGAATAAATTAAAAACACCAAAGCCAGTTGGACCATACTCATTGTTTAGATACTTAAATGATGGTTCAGATTGGGTAACATGTGGACAAATCCCTCTTGATCCTGAATCTGGAGAATTGAATAATGAAACTATAGAACAAGAAGTGAACCAAGTATTTGATAACATTGAAGCAGTGTTGGCCGAAAATAATAAATCAATTAATGATGTGAAGAAGTTTACTGTATATTTAACTGATTTGGTTAATACGCCTCTGGTAAATGCTCAAATTGAAAAAAGAGTTAGTGAACCTTTTCCAGCACGAACCACAATTCAGGTTTCAGCTTTACCAATGGGATCTAGAGTAGAAATTGAATGTTTAGGTTAATTAAATCATTTCTTCTTATTTGTTTTTTTATTTCATTTTTATTTCCTCAGAAAAAAATGGATTTTCGTTCTGAAAGTGAACAAATAAAAGATCCAAAAATAGCAATGAAACGTTCTTTAATTTTTCCAGGAGTTGGTCAATTATATAATGATCAAAAAATAAAAGGATCCATATTGATAGCAGGAGAATTGTTTGCCCTATGGAGTTTTAATGAAAATAAAAATAAATATGACAATTATGATGGTTCAGAAAATCATTCTCGTGATTATTATCTCAGAAAAAGAAATCGCTTTGCATGGATAGCTGTGGGGTTGTATTTTTATGGAATGCTAGATGCAGTCGTTGAGGCTCATTTAGATAATTTTGATAAGATCATTGAAGAAAATGATCCATTAAAAGATAAGGGAAAAAATAATAGTGAGTAAAAGAGAACAGTGGAGTTCAAAAACAGGCTTTATATTAGCTGCTGCTGGTTCAGCAGTTGGATTAGGTAATATTTGGAAATTTCCTTATATCGCTGGCGAGAATGGCGGAGCTGCTTTTTTGTTTATATATCTTATCTGTATTTTAGCAATTGGATTACCAATATTAAATATTGAAATATTGCTAGGAAGAGAAACACAAAAAAACCCTGTTGGTGCATTTAAAAAAATTCATGGTGATTCAAATTGGAAATATGTTGGTGCATTGGGAGTTTTTGCTAGTTTTACCATTCTTTCTTTTTATAGTATCGTTGGAGGTTGGTCTGTTGCTTATACAGTTGAAGCTCTTAAAGGCACTTTTGCTTCATTTCCTGATCCTGAAGTTGCAGGAGAATTTTTTAATTTAAAAAATAGTAATCCTTATTGGGTGTTAGGCTATCACACACTCTTTTTTCTATCTATTGTTGGAATCATACTTTCTGGAGTTAAAGGAGGTCTAGAAAAAGCTAGCAAGTTCCTTATGCCAATACTTTTATTTATCCTTTTTGCATTGGTTGTTAATGGTTTAATGTTGCCTGACTCAGATAAAGGCATGGAATTTTTATTTAGCCCTGATTGGTCTAAGATTAATCCTAGCACCTTCCTGTTAGCTCTTGGACATGCATTTTTCACACTAAGTTTAGGTATGGGTGCAATGATGACTTATGGAAGTTATTTATCAGATAATGATGATATTATTAATGCGTCCTATATGGTTGCATTTCTTGATACAATTATCGCCATATTGGCTGGGGTAGCTATTTTTACTGTTGTTTTCTCATCAGGCTATGATCCTACCGCTGGTCCTGGTTTAGTCTTCCATGTATTGCCTCCATTGCTTTCTCAGTTGCCTGGAGGATATATATTTGCATTTTTGTTCTTTTTATTGTTAACAATTGCAGCAGTTACTTCTGGAATTTCAATTTTGGAAGTTAGCGTTGCCTACTTAGTTGATGAATTAAAATTCTCAAGAAAGAAAGCAACTATGATTATGGGTGTTTTGGTTTATCTTGCTGCTATTCCATGTGCATTATCTTTTAATTTACTTTCAGATGTGACACTTCCAATACAAGGGAAAGCATTCACATTTTTTGATGTAGCAGATTTTCTTGCTTCTAATATATTGTTACCATTGGGTGGATTTTTCCTTGCTATTTTTGCAGGGTATGTCTGGGGTGTTGACAGCACTGTGAAAGCTCTTTTAAAAGGAGATTCTGGATCTTTATATTTTGGAAATTCAATTCTTGAATCTCCAACATCAAAAATGATATTTGGTTTCTTGATTAAATATTTAAGCCCTGTATTAATTTTCCTTGTATTTCTGTATCAATTTGGATGGATTTAGATTAGATGTTTAGAAG
>CAYZYM010000085.1:0-3139 GCA_964482595.1 uncultured bacterium
AAGGCAAAGTAAAAAATGGATTACTAAATTTTGGTGCTTATATTGATTGGGATTATAACCCTTCAGGAGGTTGGGGTGAATATGCTTATTTGCCTAGCGTAGCTTTCATGGCTGGAGTTCCTGGATATTTACCAGCATCAGACTTTAATTGGATAGAGCTTGATACAGTAAATACCGACGGCCAATCAATTGAAGTTTGGGTGTCAGATAAAACTTTCATTACAGAGAACTGTCAAGATGAACTTACCCATTGCGATGCGTATGCTGCTTGGGCGGAGGTACGAGATATAATAACTGACCAGCCTTCTCGTTTTTCAGGTATTGCGTATAATATTGCTAATGATAGAGGAGATGTAGCTTTACGCAGATCTAATGTAGGGGATTTTGGTACAGAAAGGTATGAATGTAATGGTGCTATAGGAGATGATCAGAATCAATGTGAAGACAACAATGGAGAATGGGAATATAATGATCAGCTTGCAGCATATGCTGCCAATGCTATATTTGAATGGGTTTTGGATTCTGAAGATGAAAGAATATTTATATTTATGGAATCTGATGAAGTTATTCCAAACAATGGCGATAGTATGGTGGGGCTAATTTACCCATGGGCCTTTAGGCCAAAATTAGAAACAAGATTTGATGAATATGACAGATATGATTATGGTAGTGATGATGAAGAATGGACCGATGATGATTATTATAGTTTTTATGGAGCGACTACATCTGAATCTTGGTTTTCTAGATGGAATCCTAAAACAAATACGGATTGGCATGCTGCCAACAAAGCTGCTATTAATACTCATCAAACAGATGTTGTTTCTGAAGACTTATTTGCTAATACTGTCTTCACAGGTTCTGGAGATGAATATCCATTATTAGCTCATAGTAATTATCTTTCAACTTGGCCTATAGCATTCAATCAAGAAACATTAGAGGATGAACCCTTTTGGCCAGGCTGGTATGCTGATGAATATTATGGAGATGATCCTGATTTGTGGGAAGAAGCTGGAATTAATGCCTCCTTATGTGCAGATAACCAAAGTAGAGCAAACCCTGAATGTTGGAAAGAACTTCCGGGAAGATTTATATCAGATTCTGATATTTACATGGAATTTGATGATCGTTGGGCTCATAGAGCTAATATGGTTGATTCAAATAATGAATATGAGCAGACAGGCTATCCATTAGGCGTTACCGTTATGTCAATGGCTCATTCCTATGGTGTTTCCTATGCAGAAGATATTATGTTTGTAACTGTTAAAGTAAGAAATGAAAGTGGCGATTATGATTATGCGTTTAAACGTAATGCTGATGGAGAAGAGGAACTTCTAAGAGATGGTAATGATCAAATTATAAGCGGAGAAGGCTTAATTATGCCTGATGGAACAAAATTAAATGGGGGTGCAGGTTTTAATTATGAGAAAGTTGCTTTAGGTTTTTATATGGACGCTGATGTCCTCATGGGAAATTTAGAAGGATATAATTCAGCTTTACATACCAATGCGGATGATTATATGGAATATTATGATTGCAAGAATCCTGATATAGTTAATTCGGAAGAATGGGCTCCATTTACAGATGGTTGCCCTGTAATTGATGGAGAAGAATTAAGAATTAGTATGGCTATGATTTATGATTTTGATGGTGAAAGTGGCGGCGTTGAGGGTTTTGGCTATGGTAGTCAAGGAGGAAATTCAGGTGGTCTTGGTATTGTGGCAACTCAGTTATTAGATTCTCCATATGCAACAGATCCTGTTGATTTAAATAATGATGGTATTACTGATATTTTTCCTAAACAAAAATTGAAAATGACTGATTGGCATTGGTTTGATTGGTATAATAGGCCAGGGGTTGTATCAAGAGAAGGAAACAATAATTGTTGTGCTGGTGATCCTGGAAAATCTATGGCTAAGAATAAAGAAGAAATTCAGTATAAACTTTTATCCGGAGACAATAGCAATTTAACAGATGCTGAAAAAGTATGGTTTTTCCATACAGCTAATCCTGATACTGATTTAGATAGTGAATTGAATCCTCATTTTGATTCGCTTGAAGGCCTACAAGAAACTAGTTTTTTTAACCAAGATCCCGCTGGTTTAGATTGTGTATTGATGATGAGTTGCGCTCCTTTTGATTTGAAGGTTGGAGAAGAAGTTGATTTTTCTTTTTGTATTATTTTTGGAGAAGATAGATCTGATTTATTAAAAAATGCTGAATTTGCTCAAATTATGTATAATGCTCATTACCAAGGTTATACTGCTCCTAGAAAACCAAAAGTTTCAGTTACAGCTGATCATAATCAAGTTAAGCTTCATTGGACAGATGCAGCAGAAGTATCAAAAGATGTTATAACAAATTATAGTGATTTTGAAGGATATAAAATATATAAAAGTACAGATGGGGGTGTAACTTGGGGGAATTCTGTTCAAAAAATTTATGATGGTGATAATGTTTTTGTAGGTTGGCAACCCTATGAACAATTTGATCTTTCAGCTGCTCAAGATGAAGCATTTTGTGTTCTTGGTTTTAAAGAACATTGCTATGTGAATGGAATTTTACAGGAAAATATTGAGGATAAAGATATTTGTGAAATTTCTGGTTTTTGTTCTGATTTAGAATCTATAACTGAAGAAGCTTGCACATCTAATGGTGGTACATGGGAAACCGGGAAATTTTTACATTTTTCAGATAGTAATAATGATGGTGTTTGGAATGAAGGAGAAGAATATACTTGCAAGGATGAAGATAATATAAAAAGAGGAATACAGGTTAGTGGGGTTGACCCTAAGGCTCCATGGTTTAATCTTGGTTGTAATTCAGGATGGGGCTATTGCTCTAATACCGAATTCTGCACAAAAGAAGTTTGTGAGGAAGAAGGATTTGATTGGATTTCAATAGTTCCATGCAATTGTTCTAATCCTAGTTTATCAACAAAAGTTGATTGTGAAAATGATGGATATGATTGGACTTGTGATTTTTATCAAGATGAAGAAGAAACATATCAATATACTTTTATTGATAACAATGTGACGGATGGTTTTGAATATACGTATTCTGTTACAGCCTATGATACAGGGGTAATGTCAGATATAATTAATATCAATCAAGATGATAGTGGGGAATGGGTTGCAGATAC
>CAYZYM010000086.1:0-2480 GCA_964482595.1 uncultured bacterium
CAAAATTTTGTTTTCGTATTGTTGGGAGCGTTTGGTATCCACCATAGAAAATTTTGCTTTTTTGAAATAAAAATGTTTCAGGAGAGTTAAGATATTTTACATCATCATCTTGAGATAATGCTCTACCGCTAAAAGCAACAATTTTTCCAGAAAGATTGAAAAATGGAAACATTATTCTGTTTCTAAAACGATCTACTAAACCTTTTTTTGATTCAGAAAATAATCCAGACTTTTTAAGGATCTCTTCATCAAACTTCCCACTTACTTCTTTAAATAATGCATCCCAACTATCTAATGCTACCCCTAAACGATAATCTTTTACAATGGAATCACTAAAATTTCTATCTTCTAAATATTTTTGTCCGACTTTTGCTTTTGGGTTTGATTTCAGATTATTTTGAAAATAAATACAAGCGATTTCATGAATTTCATATAGTTGATCATAAATATTATCTTGCTCAGTGTCTCCAATTTCTACAATTTCAATATTATATTTTTTAGCAAGAGAACGTACAGCTTCAACGAAGCTAATGCGCTCATACTCAATAAGAAAATCAATTGCATTGCCTCCTTGGCCAGAGCCAAAATCATACCATAAATTTTTATCAATAGATACACTAAATGATGGTTTAGTTTCTGATCTAAAAGGACTAAGGCCAAAATAATTTTTTCCTCGCTTCTTTAAATCAACGTACTGTGAAATAACATCAACAATACTAACTTCATCTAAGACTCGTTGAATTGTTTCCTGTGAAATACGTGCCATATTATAAAGGTATTGTTATTGATTGATTAATACAATCTTTGATGGGATTAATAAAAGAAATAATTTTTGATTCAGTCTCAACCATGTTATAGATAGCGCTTGAAATATAAGAATCAAAAAACCATAAAAATAATATTAATAACAGGGTTCCTTTTAAAATGCCAAATAAAAACCCCAATAATTGGTTACCGAACGAAAAGATTGATGAATCTTGGAAAAGAAATGATAAAACACTAGCCATAAACCGTACAATAAGAACAATAAACACAAAAATAATGATTGCAGCAATGAACTGAGTTAGTTTTTCAGGAAAATTAATCAGCGAATATAATTTTACGGTTAGATCAACATAAAAAGATAGAGTAATCCATGTTGCTAGTCCAATACCTACAAATTCAGAAATCTCATCTAAAAATCCTTTGCGGGCACCAAAAATTCCTATAAAAAAAATTAACAACAAGAAAAGAATATCAATAATCATGGACTATGATAATTTTGACTTTAATATATTTTGAGCCATTCCCCCATCAACTTGACCAGCACCTCTTTTCATTACTTCGGGCATCACTTTACCAAAATCTGCCATGCTTGTTGCTCCTAATTCTTGAATTACAGTATCAATTAGTATATTCAATGCATTTTCATCCATCATTGATGGCAAATAATGTTCAATAATCGCTAATTCTAATTCTTCTTGAGCTACTAAATCATCTCTACCAGCCTCTTTATACATCTTAATAGACTCTTTATGTCGTTTGGAAGTCTTTTGAATAACTTGTAGGACTTGTTTATCATCTAATTCACTTCCAAGCTCGATAGATTTATTTTTTAAATTGGAAATTAATAGCCGAAGAGTGTTTGCTTTAACTTTTTCTCCATTTTTTAAAGCACTGTTCATATCGTTTGTAATTTGATCAAGCATTATATCTATTTCCCTTCATTAATACGTTTCATTCCAAGCAATAGCTTATCTTGATTGGACTCAAATCCAATAAATCTTCTACCAGATTTTTTGGATACTAAGCCAACGCTTCCATCTTTCATAAATGGGTCAAGTATCCAATTTAATTTGAAACTGCTGGATTTCAATATCCTACTGATTACCTCTTCATAATCAAGATGGAACCATAAATTATTTTTTTGATCTTCTGTTTTTTGATCTTCTAATGTTTTGCCCCCCACAACATAATTATGATTAAAGATATAATCATTGGTCTTAGTGGCAAACCATATATCACATAATTCATTCTTCCATTTTGATTTGCTTCCATCATTATCTTGATTTTTTCGTTCTGTTGTAATGCGAGATTGCACTTGAAAATTCTTTGATAATAAAGAATAATACATGCTTGAGTGCTCCCAAGAACAAAGAATATAAATAGAACCACTGGATGATAAAACCCTCTTAGATTCTGCAACCCACGCTTCAACCCAATCAAAATAATTTTGATATGTTGGGGAGCTTTTATCTCTTTTTTTATTGCGAGGACGAGTGGATGGTTCGGTAATAATTAAATCAATAGATTCATCTGGTAATTGATTAAGACCATCAATGGCATCTGATAAAAATACTCCTTCAGATAACTTGCTTTTAAAGCGCATATCATCGTTAGTTTTAATTGCAGGCAGATAACGATCTAAATCTTTAACTGTTAATATATCAGATTGCATAACTATATGAATTTAACTTTATAAATGTAATTTAAAAATTGTA
>CAYZYM010000087.1:0-2705 GCA_964482595.1 uncultured bacterium
AAACAATTTTAACATTCTATCAGATACTAAAAATCCACCTACAACAATAATTGTTGCGCAGATTAATGCAGCTAAACCAAGATAAGTGCTAATTTGACCATCAGCGCTAATTGCTAATAGAGCACCAACAATTGCAATTCCTGAAATTGCATTTGAACCAGACATTAGTGGCGTATGGAGAGTAGGAGGAACTTTATTTATTACTTCATTTCCTACAAATATCGCCAAAATAAATATTGTTATTAAATTAACATCCATTATAATGCCTCTTTAGTTGGTTCGTGTCTTACTTCACCTTTTTCAATAAAAAGCATACCATCAATAATTTCATCTTCTTTGTCTAATTTAAATCCTTCTTCAGTATGGCAATGTTCAATAATCGCTTGAACATTTTTTGAGAATAATTGGCTAGCATGAGTTGCCATTGTGCTTGGCAAATTTGTATTTCCATCAATTAGCACTCCATTATGATTTATCACTTCATCTGGTTGAGTTAATTCACAATTTCCACCATTTTCAGATGCTAAATCCATAATAACTGATCCAGATTTCATTAAATTAACCATACTAGTAGGTATTAGAACAGGTGCAGGTCTATTTGGAATTAACGCTGTTGTGATTACCAAATCAGATTTTGATATTCTTTCTTCCATCAACTTTTGCTGACGTTTTTTGTATTCTTCACTTGTTTCTTTAGCATATCCACCTGATCCTACACCATCATCGCTATCACTTTCTACTTCTATAAATTTTGCACCTAAACTTTCTACCTGTTCTTTTACTTCAGGTCTTACATCAAATGCTTCTACTTGTCCTCCAAGTCTTTTTGCAGTTGCAATTGCTTGTAGTCCAGCAACTCCTGCACCAATTACCAATGTTTTTGCTGGAGGAATTGTTCCAGCAGCTGTCATTAGTAATGGCATATATTTTTCAATATGATCTGCGCCAATTAACACAGCTTTGTATCCTGCAATATTTGCTTGAGAACTTAAAATGTCCATTTTTTGCGCTAAAGTAGTTCTTGGAAGTAGATTTAATGAGAATGCAGATACTTGCTTATCTTTTAATTTTTTAACTAAGTCGACATCTTTAATTGTTTGAAATAATGATATTAAAAGAGAATTTGAATTTAACAATCCAATTTCATCTTCTGTTGGTGTATTAACTTTGATAACGATATCACAATTAAATGCTTCATTTCTATCAACCATTTTTGCACCAGCATCCATAAATGACTGATCTGAATAGTGTGAAGAGTTGCCTGCAGATTTTTCTACAAAGAAGGAATAACCTTTTTCTGTTAAATCTTTAACAGTAGAAGGAATAATAGCCACTCTTTTTTCAAGAGATTTTGTTTCTTTTAATATGCCAATATTCATAACAATGTTTTACGAGCGTAATATTAGGATAAATTATTAAATTTTACTATGGAATTATTTCCAAATATTGAACCTTTTAACACTTTCAATTTACCGGTATCTGATTTGCATACTATATATGTAGAAGAGTCAGGTAATAAAAATGGTAAACCAGTTATATTCTTACACGGTGGTCCTGGAGGAGGTGTCGATCCAAAATATAGATGATATTTTGACCCTGAAAAGTGGCGCATTATTATGTTTGACCAACGCGGCTGTGGAAGAAGCACTCCTTTCGCAGAATTAAAAGAGAATACTACTTGGGACTTAGTTAATGACATTGAAAAAATTCGTAATCATCTTTCTATTGATAAATGGGTTGTATTTGGAGGAAGTTGGGGAAGCACATTATCCTTGGCTTACAGTCAAACTTATCCTGATTCATGCAAAGGGCTAATTTTAAGAGGTATCTTTTTAGTGCGAAAAAAAGAGTTAGATTGGTTTTATCAAGAAGGAGCCAATAATGTTTTTCCAGATAGATGGGAATCTTTTCTAGAACCTATTCCTGTTGAAAAAAGAGATAACCTAATGCAGGCTTATTATGAGATTTTAACCGGTGAAGATCATTCGAAAAAAATTGAAGCAGCAAAAGCATGGAGCACATGGGAAGGAAGCACTGTTAGATTGTTGCAAGATGAAAATTTCATTTCTGATTTTTCAGATGATAAGTTTGCTGAAGCATTTGCAAGGATTGAGTGTCATTATTTTATGAATAATTGTTGGCTGGATTCTGATAATCATCTTATAGAGAATATGGATAAGATTAGACATATTCCTGGAGTAATTATTCATGGAAGGTACGATATTATTTGTCCAGTTATACAAGCATGGGATTTACATAAAGCATGGCCAGAAGCAGATTTACATATCATTCCAGATGCTGGACATTCTATCTTTGAAGATGGAATAAAAAATAAGATTTTAGAGTATACTGATCGATTTTCTAATCTATAAAAATAAACTCAACAAACTAATTAAAGTTCCACCAAGAAAAACGGCTGGATTAGTAATGTCACTTGCAGCAACCACTAGCCCTACAAAAGGCATAAACTTACTTGCCTTACTCATTTCACCAGTTGCTAAAGATTTTTTACTAGTTTTTATTTCGTCAACTTCTATGAGTTCTTCTAGATTATTGTTAGATAAATCGCTTTTTATTTCTTCTTGAGGAAAACGCAGAATGAATGACACTTCTCTTTTTGATGGCGACATAATTTCAAACGATTCAATTGATTCATTAACTTGTAATGCAATCTGTGTAGATTCGTCGCTGTTGAGAACTTCAAT
>CAYZYM010000088.1:0-5576 GCA_964482595.1 uncultured bacterium
TGAAGCAAATGAACAACCTCCAATGAAGATGGAAGTTACTTTAGGTGTTATGCCCGACTATGCTTATGATGGAAAAGGACTCAAAATTGATTCAGTTATCGCTAAAAGACCTGCTAAAAGAGCAGGAATGATTGATGGTGATATTGTATTAAAGATTCAAGATACTGATATAGATGATATCTATAAATATATGGAAGCTTTGTCAAAGCTTAAACCTGGTTCAAAAGCGAAAGTCACTATTCTTAGAAATAATGAAGAACTAGTTTTAGATGTGCAATTCTAATTAAGTCATAGGAGAAAGAATGAACAATCAAGATTTAAGTCAATATTTAAGTAACGATGTAGAGCGTTTAGGGTTTTTACTATTATTTTTAGCTCATTGGTCTGATGGAGAATTTAGCATGGTTGAATACAGTGAATATGCTTCAATTTTATTAGAAATGGTAGTTGTTGGAAAAGTTGATATCAATAATGACGGTGTTGTTGATAAAGAAGATTTGGAAATTGTGCTTGATAATATTACTGGTGCAATGGGAGCAAGTTCTTATTCAGCTGTTGTTGATACTGTCAAAAAGATTTGTTCTCATTTTTTACCTTTAGATATATCTGCAAAAGAAACAATTATGGGATGTTGTATTCACATCGTAAGAGCAGATCAAGCTGTTACCAATCAAGAAAGGGTTAATATAAAATTAATCAAAGATGAATTAGGGATTTAGAATATATAATGATAAAGCAAAATTTTCTTGTATGGTTCTTTTCCATTTTTTTAGTAATCGTTTCTTGTAATCAATCTTCGAGTTTTTCAATCACAGATATTAAACAATTGTCATTTGAAGGGGACAATGGTGAGGCATATTTTAACCATGATAATTCCAAATTAATCTTCCAGTCAAAACGTGGAGACACAGAATGTGATAAGCTTTATTTGATTGATATAAACGGTGAATCATTAATTCCGTTCTCTTTAACAGATGGTGCATTTACATGTGCTTATTATAGTTTAAATGATGCATACATCTTTTTTTCTTCAACGATGCAAGATGGATCTGAATGTCCAGAAGTATATCAACACCCAAATCCACGTAAATATATTTGGCCACTACGTAATTATGAGATATTTCGTTGGGATGGATCTGAAGCGGTTCAATTGACAGATTATCGAGGATATAATGCTGAAGCAACCATTCATCCTACAGAAGAGAAAATTATCTTTACTTCATTGCGTGACGGTGATATTGATTTATATGAAATGGATTATAATGGAGAAAATCTAAAACGCATTACGACAGAATTTGGATATGATGGTGGCGCATTTTATTCTCCAGATGGCAATGATATTGTATGGCGTGCTTGGTATCCTAAAACTGATGAAGAAAAAGAACAGTGGTCTACCAATTTAACCAACATGTATATCGATGCTGTTCCATTGGATATTTATATTGCAAAACGAGATGGATCAGATAGAAAACGTCTTACAAGCAATGGAGCAACTAATTGGGCACCATCATGGCATCCTGACGGAGAGCATATTGTATTTTCATCAAATATGGACGATTGGAGGGAAGACTATAATGCCTTTGGTAGTAATTTTGAATTATATATTATTAATATTCACACATCAAAACTCACACGCCTTACTAATAATGATACATTTGATTCATTTCCAGTGATCTCTGAACAAGGACAAATTGTATTCTCGTCAAATAGAAATGCAAAAAATCCGCGTCAAACTAACATATTTATTGGAAAAATAGATATGTTTATCGACTAAGAATATACTTTATTGAGATTTGTTCTCAATAAATATTGTTTTTTTATTTTTTTGGTTATATAATTGAGACGATTTCTCAATAAAAAAGGGGTATTATGAAAAAAACAATATTATTTTTAACGTTTCTTGGGTTGATTTTTGCTCAAGTAACAGGTTCTGTTACTGATTCTGACGGTAATCCTATTGCTGATGCAATCATTGTATTAGGTAATGGTATGGGAGCAGCTAGTGGAGATGATGGAAGTTTTTCATTTTCTACAAATCTTCCAGTATTGATGACCGTTTCAGCTGTAGGGTTTGAAGACCTTACTTTATCAGTAAAAGAAAGCAATGTAACTATTATGCTTAATAGCGAACCAATTGCCTTAGATCCGATTGATGTTCTTGCAAACGCTTCTAGTATCACTGCAGGCATGTACTTAAGATCAGTGCATCCTAGTGCTGTCGCAACTGAATTAGAATTAAAACAGTTCGATGATACAGATGTAATGCGTGCTCTTGGAAGAATTCCTGGTGTTTATGTGCAAGAAGAAGATGGGTACGGATTAAGACCTAATGTTGGTGTTCGTGGTACTGGTTTATCACGTATGGAAAAACTTAATGTGATGGAAGATGGTATTCTTATCGCTCCAGCGCCTTATGCTTCTCCAGCTGCATATTATTCTCCAACAATGGGTAGAATGGAACGCCTTGAAGTACGTAAAGGGTCAGCACAGATTAAATATGGTCCATTTACTACAGGTGGTTCTATCAATTATGTGTCAGCCTCGATTCCTGATAGCAAATTAACTCATGTTGATTTGACTTTAGGAAGTTTTGGTAGAAATACCTTACACGTAAAACATGGTGACGACAAAGGAAAAGTTGCTTATTTGGTTCAATTATTTAATGATAAAACTGATGGATTCAAGGAATTAGATGGCGGGGGAAATACAGGCTATTCTAAACTTGACCTTCTAACAAAGGTCCGTTATATGATTAATGATAATCATGCAATGGAAATGAAATGGTCTATGACTGATGAAATATCTGATGAAACATATCTTGGGTTGACTGATGATGATTTTGCTAAAAACCCATTAAGAAGATATCGTGCAACTCAGTTAGATGAGATGGATGCAGATCATTCACAGTTTGTATTATCTTATGCAGCTAAACTATCGGATAATGTCTCTTTAAGTGCTTCTTGGTATCGTAATGATTTTGCTAGAAACTGGTTTAAGTTAAACAAAGTTAATGGCGCAAAATTAAGCACTATTGCAGGAGATCCTAGCAGTGATGGATGGGCAGATTTTTATGCGTTAATGAATGCTACAGAAAGCGCTGATGATGCATATAGAGTAAAAGCAAACAATAGAGAATACTACTCTCAAGGATTGCAAGCAGTTGTTAATGCTTCTCTTGGCAATCATGACCTTCAAGCTGGTCTTAGAGTGCATTATGATGAAATGGATAGATTCCAATGGGAGCACAGATATAAAATGTCTGGTGGTAACCTAGTAATGACAACTGAGGCAGTTAAGGGTTCTGATTCTAATAGAATCGACTCTGCTGACGCTACAGCTCTATTTATTGAAGACAGAATGACTTCAGGAGACTGGACTGTAACAGGTGGTTTTAGATATGAATCAATTACAGTCAATAGAGATGATTGGGGTAAAACTGACCCTGATCGTTCTGAAACACCATCAACAAAAGATCAAACAATTGATGTTATTGTTCCTGGAGTTTCTGTTGAGTATGCTTTTTCACCATCACAAACAATTTCTTATGGTATCCATAAAGGATTTGCTCCTCATGGACCAGGAGGTGTTAAGATTGTTGATGGCGTAACTCAAGAAATAGAGCCTGAAACAAGTATTAACCATGAAATAGGGTGGAGATCATATGATGGATTAGAAGGTATGGAGTTTACATACTTTATGAACAATTATGATAACCTTCTAGGAGCAGACACTCAAGCTGCTGGAACTGGAACTGATGCACTATACAATGGCGGAGCTGTTGATATTTCAGGGTTCGAATTATATCTGAGACGTATGCTATGGGAAGGATCAGGACTTCAAATACCTGTAGAACTTGCATATACGCACACTAACACTGAATTTAAAGAATCATTTGATGGTGATTTTTGGGGTGATGTATCATCTGGAGATGAGCTTCCATATGTTCCTAGCGATGTATTGTATTTAAACGTTGGGATGAATATGGGTATCATGTCCAGCAATGTATCTTTAAAACATACTTCAGAAATGAGAACATCAGCTGGTTCTGGTAGTCTTGATGATGCAGAATCAACAGATGCATTAATGATTGTTGATGTTGCAACAAACTTTGAAGTACAAAAGAATATGGTTCTATCACTTCATATCAAAAATTTACTTGATGAGAATGGAGTTGCTGCAAGAAGACCTTATGGTGTTCGACCATCAATGCCTAGAACGATATCATTTGGACTTTCATATACTTTTTAAGGGAACAGATTGAACTTGTCATAATTTCTATCTAGAAACCTCGTAATTAGTATCAGAAAACTAGATTACCTTAAAAAGTGAAAAGTAGCGCCCGATTTAATCGGGCGTTATTTTTTTATAGATAAAAAAATGATAGTGAACTTATTTGTTAATTGAAAAAAAATAATTATACTTATGTCTTCTATGAGATATAAAATTTTGCTCTATATAACATTTGTTGGGACTCTATATTCACAGACTTTTTTAGATCTAACTCCACGTCCTTCGTATGATATCCAAAAAATTGATACTCCTATTAAAATAGACGGGAAATTAGATGATCTTATGTGGGAGTCTGCGCAGATTGCAACAGGGTTTACTGATACAGGCATTTTTCAAGGGGAAAAAGCTGCATTTAAAACAGAAGTAAAAGCATTGTATGATAATGAGAATTTATATATAGGATTTATTGCTTATACTCCTCCTGAGAAGATAAGAACATCTATATCAAAGAGAGATAATATTAATGACGATGATGATTATGTGGGTATTCAACTTGATTTATTTGATGATGAAGCTCTTATTTATGGAATTGCAGCTAGTCCATCTGCAACACAAATTGATGGCCGTTCTGGTTTTGGGTTTGATAAATCTTTAGATTTAATTTTTGATGTCCAAACAACCATTACAGATTATGGATATATCGTAGAATTTGCGATTCCATTTTCGAGCTTAAGATACTCTGTAGCAAAAACACAAAATTGGAGAATAAATTTTTATCGCAGATATACAACTGATGATGAGATTGGACATGAAGTATTTTGGGCATCAACGGTGCGAGGAATAGAATGCCAAAGTTGTCAGATGGCTTATTTAAATAATATTGAGCCACCAAAACAAAAAAGAGGAGATATTGAATATATCCCTTCGTTGGTTGGTGGGTATTCTCAAGATTTTAGCAATGATTCAACAAGCGATAACTTTGAACCTTCTTTATTTGTTAAATATCATGTTTCATCGGTTGACTTGCTTGAAGTAGCACTAAACCCTGATTTTAGCCAGATTGAATCAGATGATATACAAAACGATGTTAATACTGTAAATGCACTATATTTTAGAGAAAGAAGACCTTTTTTTAGTGAAGGTGCAGAGCTTTTTAAATTCAATTCAGATCGCGGTTACATTAATCTTTTTTATTCAAGAACAATTAATGACCCATCTGTAGCATTAAAATATACAGGGAAAGTTGGAAAAACAGCTTTTGGAGTAATCTGCGCAATAGATGAATCTTCTCTATTATTACTTCCTTTTGAAGAATCAAGCACTGTTGTTCCAATGGGTGAAAGTAC
>CAYZYM010000089.1:0-13323 GCA_964482595.1 uncultured bacterium
ATTAGTAGGTGGCTTTAAAAACATTAGAGAAAATATTAAAAAAAGCAAAAGAGAATGACTTTATATCAATTTCAGACCTAATGACTGGGATTGAAACCGGAAAATTTTCGAGAGAGGAAGTCTCTCAACATGTTTTTAAGCATTCTAATGATGCCGTAAAAATAGGTATTACAGGTCCTCCTGGTTCAGGTAAAAGTTCATTGATAAATATGTTGATCCCACAATTAAGAAGTCAGGGTATATCTATTGGCGTTATTGCAATTGATCCTTCGAGTCCAATTACGGGAGGATCATTCTTGGGAGACCGCGTACGAATAAATAATGCAATTGATGATGAAGATGTTTTTGTTAGAAGCATGGGTTCTCGTGCGGAATTGGGAGGAATTACAGAGCTAGCAGAAGATTTTTCTGATATTCTTGCATTTACGGGTAAAGATATAATATTTATTGAAACGGTAGGCATTGGTCAATCTGAGTATAGTGTTTCAGAAATTACCGATTTAACTATGTTAGTGTTTGTGCCAGAATCTGGAGATGAAATTCAATTGCTGAAAGCTGGCATATTAGAATTAGCAGATATATTTATTATTAATAAATATGATAGAGACGATTCAAATCTTATGGTAAAATCAATAAAGAATATTATATCTTCAACAAAAAAAGATTCAGCTGATAAACAAATTTTTAAGACTAGCTGTAAAACAGGTGATGGAATTAAGGATCTTGGAAATGCATTAATTGAATCACACAGTTCAATAAGTAAGAATGAAAATGTTAAATCTCGCCGCAAAGAACGTTTTGCTAGAAGGGTAAGAAAAATGATTGAAAATCGTATACTTGATGAGAACAAAGCTGAAATAGAAGGCGAGATTGCAGAAATAGTAAATAAAGATAATGAGTAATAATTCAGATATGGCTTTTATTGATCATCTTGAAGAATTGAGATGGAGAATACTAAAATCTTTAGGTTCGATTTTAGTGATGGCTATCCTTACTTTTAATTTTGCAGATTATTTGGTTTATATACTTACAGCTCCTGCTGACAATAGAGGAATCGGTTTGCAAACACTCACTCCACAAGGTATGTTTATATTGAAATGGAATCTTGCCATCATTGGAGGTTTTATATTATCTATTCCAGTTATTACTATACAAATATGGAAATTTGTTTCTCCTGGACTATACAACAGGGAAAGAAAAATTCTCCTTCCATTGATTATAACGGTATTTTTATGTTTTATACTGGGTGCTATTTTTGCTTATATGGTGATTTTACCATTTTCATTGAACTTTTTTGCGTCAATGGTTACTGAGAATGTGCAGAATAATTTCTCTATTAATTACTATTTTAGTTTTGTTTTAGCATTAATTATTGGTTCGGGTATAATCTTTGAAATGCCAGTTGCATCATTTCTTTTTTCATCTATTGGAATTATTACACCTAGTTTTTTAAGAAAGTTCCGAAGGGAAGCAATAATGATTACTGTAATATTGTCAGCAATTATTACACCTCCAGATCCTATCAGTTTAATAATTATGTCTATACCAATGGTTGTATTGTATGAAATTAGCATTCTTGTTTCTTGGATATCAAATAGATTGTTTAATCAAGACGATTAATGAAAAAAATTCTTATTATACGAATGAGCTCAATTGGTGATATTGTTTTATCAACATCATTTCTTCAATCCGTTAAAGATAAATTTCCTAATTCTGAAATTAATTTTCTTATTAAGTCTGAATTTGTTGATATTATTAAAAACCATCCTCTAATTGATGATACTATTATTTTTGACAAGAAGCTTGGTTTTAAAGAGCTTGTAAAACTTGGAAGAAGTCTTCGAAGCAATAATTATGACATCATATATGACATACATAGTGTTTTTAGAACAAGAGTTTTATCATTTTTCTTAAGAAATCGTTTATTTAAACAGATTAAAAAACCTCGGCTTAGGCGATTTATGCTTTTTTACGCTTATCAGAATTTTTTTGAGAAGAGTTTTAGTCATATTAAAATGTATCATTCTTTACTTGGAAAGAGTAATTCTTTTCCGAAAACAAAGCTGCATTTATCTGAAAGAGAAATAGAAGATACAAAAAGATATCTGCATGACAATAATGTTGGGAATAATTTTATTACAATAGTTCCTGGTGCAGCCTGGAGTCAAAAACAATGGTCTATTGATAACTATAACAATTTAATGACAAGATTAACTAAAGCATTTAATTCTAAAATTGTTATTTTGGGATCTACTAATGATATTATATGTGATCAGATTGTAAAGAGTGAAAATATTATTAACCTTAAAAATCGCACTACATTAAGAATGGCAATGGGTATATTAAAATTTTCTAAACATACTATAGGTAGTGATACAGGATTACTTCATATATCTGAAGCAATGAATACTCCTGTTACAATGATTCTTGGACCCACATCAAAAGAAACAGGAGCTGGTGTTGTTCTTGAGAATTCTGTTTTAATTGAAAATAAAGATTTGTGGTGCAGGCCTTGTTCTCAGAATGGTAGTAGGCCTTGTTATAGAAAGGAACAATATTGTATGTCTGAAATAGATAGTGAAAAAGTATTTAATAGTATCAACAACTCTATAAAAATATGAGATATATCTGGCTAACAGCTTACAATTTGATTATTTATCCGTTATTCTTTGTATTAACGCTTTTTTTAGTTCCATTTAATAAAAAAATTCGATTAGGTTTTTTTGGAAGAATTAAATCTAGAAAAAAATTACTAAGATTTAAGGAGAAAACTTCTTTCTCAAAACATTATTGGTTTCATGTTTCTTCTCATGGAGAGTATCAACAAGTACAATCTATTATTGCTGAATTGAAAAAGGATAATATTGGTATTATTGTTTCATTTTTTTCTCCATCAGGCTTTAATAATGTAAATGATGATAATATTGATTGTAAGATTTATCTACCTTTTGATTTTCTTATTTCTTTGTATCGTTCTTTAAAAATTGTTAAGCCTTCTAAGTTTATTATTGCCTCTTATGATGTTTGGCCAAACGTGATATCTATATGTAAGATATTGGGAATTAAGACTTTGTTAGTCTCATTAAGAATTCATTCAGACAGCTTCAAAATTTCATTTATAGGAAGAAGTTTGTATAAAGCTGTATATGCACAAATTGATCAAATTTTTACCGTTTCTTCTAAAGATTTGTCGAATTTAAAAAAGATTATTAACAACGAGCGATTTATGGCTATGGGAAATCCTCGTTTTGATATGGCTCACATGAAATCAGACGATGTTAGCATTAAACTTTCTCTCAATGAGAGAACTGAGAATAAAATATTTTTATTTGCAAGTTTATGGCCTGAAGATCATAAGATATTATTTCCTGATATATTTGATTTGTTAAGAAAGCATTCCAATTCAAAAATTGTGCTTGTTCCACATGAGCTTTCAGAAAATATTATAGATTATTACAAAATGTTAGCTAAAGAGAATAATTTATCTCATGAAGTGATTGATAAATATATTGATATGAGAACTATTGAATCAGATATTGTTATTGTAAATGCAGTTGGAATTTTATACAAACTATATTGGCAATCATATATATCTTATGTTGGAGGAGGTTTTTCAAGTGGAGGAATCCACAATATCATGGAGCCAGCTGTTGCTAGCAACCCTGTTATTTTTGGTAAAAATTATTCAAACTCAAATTTTTTAGAGGCAAATCAATTGTTAAATAGTTCTGCCGCATTTTCTGTTAATTCATCTGAAAATCTGATGAATACATTTAAAAATTTATCAGATAAAGATTCTTATTTGAATGCTAGCAGTTCATCAAAGCGTGTGATTGAAAACAATCTTGGTTCAACAAAGAAACTAATGTCTGTGATTGTAGATGGGTAAAATTTTTAAAACTAGCGACATCTTTCTTGTGCCTAATTTGATTACTATTGCTAGGCTTATTCTAATGGTTCCACTGCTTATGTCATATTATTTCGATTATATGATTTATTTCTATATCTTGTTGCTGATTACTATCATTTCTGATTTTCTTGATGGAATTTTAGCAAGACGTTTAAATCAGATATCAGAATTAGGGAAAGCTTTAGATCCTTTAGCAGATAATTTAACTTTATTTTTATTTTCAATTATTTTGTCAATGAAAGGTTTAGTTCCAATTGAGTTTTGTGTATTTTATTTTATTAGACAATTCCTATTGCTTATGATGTCTTTGATTTATCTTCCTAAAATTGAGAGAGTTCTTGGTTCTAGTCTTATTGGAAAATGGGGCGTTGGAATTCTGACTCTCGGATTTGCAATATATGCAATTAAGATTGAATCATTATTTAGTATTGCAGAGATTCTTGTTTACATCTCTACTGCACTTCTAGCTATCAGTTTATTTGATTATTTACGATTTTTTTATACAATTAGTGTAAAAAAATAAAACCTATTGTCATACTTTATAGATTGTTTTTTTTATTCATAAAACTTAAATTAAAAGAGACAATATGGCAGACTTTAAGCTAATTTCTGATTTTACTCCTTCTGGAGATCAACCAAGAGCTATTAATGAGCTCGCAGATGGAATTAATTCTAATATAGAACACCAGACTTTATTAGGTGTTACAGGTTCTGGAAAAACTTATACTATTGCAAAAGTAATTGAAAAAGTGCAAAGACCAACTCTAGTAATATCTCATAATAAAACATTGGCAGCACAACTCTATGGGGAGTTTAAAAGCCTGTTTCCTGATAATGCAGTAGAATACTTTATAAGTTACTATGACTATTACCAGCCAGAATCATACATGCCAGTTACAGATACTTTTATTGAAAAAGATTTTTCAATGGATGAAGAAATAGATAGGCTAAGATTAAAGACTACAAGTTCTCTAGTGGAAAGGAATGATGTCATTGTGGTGAGTTCGGTGTCTTGTATATATGGTTTAGGTTCTCCTAAAGAATATAAAAATCAAATCATATCATTAAAAAAAGGAGAGAGCATTAATCGTAGACAGCTCACGGAATCTCTTATTGATATTTATTACCAAAGAAATGATCAGGTGCTTGAGAGATGTAATTTTAGAATTATGGGAGATATTTTTGAAATATTTCCAGCCTATGAACAGAATGCGATTAGGGTTGATATTTTTGATAATAAACTTGAATCAATTGTCACGTTTAATCCTATTACAGGTGAAGAAATACAAGAGATTGAAGAAATTTCTCTTTATCCAGCAAGACATTTTGTATCAGACAAAGAAAAAAACAAAAAAATAATTAAAGAAATAAAAAAAGATTTAAAAGATAGGGTAGATTACTTCAATAAAAATGAGAAATTACTAGAAGCACAAAGATTAAGTCAAAGAACCAATTTTGACATAGAGATGATAGATGAAGTAGGCTACTGTTCAGGAATTGAAAACTATTCTAGATATTTTGATGAGAGAAAGGCAGGAGAAAGACCTTGGACATTGATAGATTTCTTTCCTAAAGATTTTATAACTGTAATTGACGAATCTCATGTTACTCTTCCTCAGATAAAAGGAATGTATAATGGAGATAGAAAGAGAAAAGAAAATCTTGTGGAACATGGTTTTAGATTGCCTGCCGCTTATGACAATAGACCTCTTAAAATTGACGAATTTGAATCAATTCAAAATCAAAATATCTATGTTTCTGCAACGCCCGCTGAAAAAGAATTAGATTTGTCTTCTGGGATTATCACAGAATTGATTAATAGACCAACTGGATTGCTGGATCCAATAGTAAGCGTTAAACCTTCTTCTGGGCAAATAGAAGATTTAATTAATGAAATTAAAAAACGAACTAAGAAAGAAGAAAGATGTCTAGTAACTACTCTTACCAAAAAAATGGCCGAAGATTTATCAGAATATTTAAGTACAATGAATATTAGAGTAAGGTATCTTCACTCAGAAATCAAGACAATTGAGAGAGTAAAGATTCTAAGAGATTTAAGGTTAGGAGATTTTGATGTATTAGTTGGGATTAATTTGCTAAGAGAAGGACTTGATTTGCCAGAAGTTTCTCTTGTTGCAATCTTAGATGCTGACAAGGAAGGATTTTTACGATCAAAGAGCTCTTTAATTCAAACTGCTGGTAGAGCAGCACGAAATGTCAGAGGAGAAGTAATTCTTTATGGCGATAAGAAAACTGCTGCAATGCAATATTTAATTGATGAAACCAATCGAAGAAGAAAAATACAAGAAGACTTTAATAAGAAAAATAATATTACGCCTAAATCTATTAAAAAATCGAAAGATGAAATACTTGGAACAACTAAAGTTGCCGAATCATTTACTGAAAATGAGATTAGCATAAAAAGAGATATTAAAACTGATAGATTTTTAAAAGAAGATAAGAAGATTGCACTTGAAATGATTAGGCAAGAAATGTTAGAAGCTGCTGAAAATCTTGAATTTGAACGAGCAGCAGTATTAAGAGATGAAATAACAAATTTAGAAAGAGAAATTAATATTATTAAATAAGAGGATAAAATGAATATTGATCTAATTAAACAAAGAACTGGAATTGTTGGCGAAAGCGAAGAAATTAATGAAGTCTTAGAAACAGTTTCTCAAATAGCTGGTGTCGATATATCTGTTTTAGTAAACGGAGAATCTGGAACTGGAAAAGAATTGATAGCAAAAGCTATTCACGCTGCAAGTAAGCGTTGTAACAATGATTTAGTCATTGTGAATTGTGGTGCTATTCCAGAAGGAATCATTGAAAGTGAATTATTTGGACATAAAAAGGGTGCTTATACAGATGCAAGCGAATCAAGAAAAGGCTATTTTGAAACAGCAAATAAAGGAACAATTTTTTTAGATGAAATTGGTGATATGCCATTAGAAACTCAGGTGAAAGTATTAAGAGTCTTAGAGAGTGGAGAATATATGAGAGTAGGAGATTCTAATCTGAAGAAAACAGACGCTAGAGTTATAGCTGCTACGAACAAAGATTTAGCAAAATTGGTTAAAGAAGGAAAATTTAGACAAGATCTTTACTATAGATTAAAAACAGTTACAATAAATATTCCATCTTTAAGGCATCGCAAAGGAGATATTAGACTCCTTGTTGAAAGATTTGCTCTTCAATTTACTAGAACAAACAAAATTAAATATAAAGGTTTTACACCAGAGGCAATCAAGACAATGCAGAGATTTGATTGGCCAGGCAATGTGAGAGAATTAAGAAATTTTGTTGAAAGTGTTTTAACGCTGGAAAAAGGAGAAAGAATTACTGCAGAAATTGTTGAGAGACAATTACGCGATGAAAACGCAGCAGAATTCTCTGATAATCCAGCACTACCTGTTGTAGTTAATCAACACCCCGATCAGGCAGAAAGAGAGCTTATATTGAGACAGTTATTATTTCTAAGACAAGATATAGAAGAACTTAAACTAATATTGAAAGACTCTGATTTTTCAATGTTAAATTCCTCTAAGAATATCAATGAAAATTTTGCAAATAAAATACATAATGATGAATTTGGAGACTTAGAAGATAATACTTTAATAAAAGAGCAAGCTATAGGCAATTTCAAGACATCAGATCTGGAAAAAGAAATGATTATAAGGACATTAGAACATTTTAATAACAATAGAAGAGCAGCTGCCAAGTCTCTTGGCATGAGCGAAAGAACATTATATAGGAAGATCAATGATTATGGAATTGAAAAAAAGATTAATAAAGATAGTTAATTTCTCAATTATATTTTTACTATTTGGCTGTGCATATTATTCAATGGCTGGATCAATACCAGCCAATATCAAGAATGTATCAATACCTTTGTTTGTTAATGAAACTTCTGAATTTGAATTATCAGAAAAATTAACTAATAAAATTGTCGAACAAATAAGTGAACAAAACATTATAAAGGTTTCAAATAGTTTAAATGCTGATAGCATTATAAATGGTAATATAGTTTCAGTTTCAGATGGCCCTTATGCATTTAATAATAATGAACAAGTGAGTGAATATCGTTTTTCAATCAGAATAAAAGCAGTCTGGATTGACAATAGCGATGACGAAGAGCTCTTTGCAAAAGATTTTTCTTCCTTTGGAACTTATAGCATTGACAATGACCCTTCTTCTGATGGTTTAGATAATGATAATGATGGGTTAATTGATGATGCTGACAGCGATGAGTTTGGAGATTCAAGAGAGCTTGCAATTAATGTTGCAATTGACAAAATTGCGATTGATATTGTCAATGCAGTGCTATCAACATGGTAATATTATGAGTCAAACAGATATAAGAAATTTAAAAGATTTTATCGGTAAAGAAGTTCAAGTAAACGGTTGGGTTTACAACATGCGATCAATTGGAAAAATTTGGTTTGTTATTGTAAGAGACGGAACCGGTTATGTTCAATGTGTTGTATCAAAAAATGATGTCAATGATGATGTTTTTAAACTTGAAGATATTTTAACTCAAGAATCTTCTCTTATTGTTAAAGGTATAGTTCAAGAAGATAAAAGATCTGAAAGTGGCGTCGAAATTATTGCGAAGGATGTTGAAGTTGTTCATGTTGCTGATGAGTATCCAATATCTTTAAAAGATCATGGTGTTAGTTTTTTAATGGACAATCGACATCTATGGCTAAGATCAAAGAAACAATTTGCCATTATGAAGATTAGGCAAAGAATAATAAAATCAATACGTGATTTTTTTGATGATAGAGGATTCGTTTTAATTGATTCTCCTATGTTTACTGGCAATGCTGTTGAAGGAACAACAACGCTTTTTGAAACAGACTATTTTAATAGGTCTGCATATTTAACACAAAGCGGCCAGTTGTACCAAGAAGCCGGAGCTATGGCGTTTGGCAAGACATATTGTTTTGGTCCTTGTTTTAGAGCTGAGAAATCAAAAACTAGAAAACATCTTACAGAATTTTGGATGGTTGAACCTGAAATTGCATATTGTGATATAAATCAAAATATGGATTTAATTGAGGAGTTTATATCTTACATTGTTTCTGAATGTTTAGAGCACTGCCCTCAAGAGCTAAAAATTCTTGATAGAGACTTGTCAAAGCTAAAAAATATTGCTACACCATTTCCAAGAATATCTTATGATGATGCATTCAAAATATTGAAAGATAAAGATCATGATTTCGAATATGGAAGTGATTTTGGAGCCCCTGATGAAGAAGCAATAGCTTCTCAATTTGATAAGCCTGTTATGATACATTCTTGGCCACACGAAACAAAAGCTTTTTACATGAAAAGAGATGATTCTGATAAGTATGCCTTGGGAGTAGATGTGATAGCGCCAGAGGGTTATGGAGAAATAGTTGGAGGAGGGCAAAGAGAAGATGACCACGACTTACTTGTTAAACGCATTAAAGATCATGGTTTGCCTCTTGATGCATTTAAGTGGTATTTAGATTTAAGAAAATATGGTTCTGTTCCTCATTCTGGATTTGGATTAGGCCTTGAAAGAACTGTTTCCTGGATATGTGGAATTGATCATATCAGACAAACGATTCCTTTTCCAAGAACTATGGGAAGGCTTGAACCATAATGAAATTTAGTGGAAGAATTGCTGTTTTCGGGGGAAGAGAGATCACAGAATCTATATATAATGATACTGTTGAGATTGGCAGAAAAATGGCTAAAGAAAATTGGCTAGTCTTTTGCGGTGGAGGTGAAGGAGTAATGGAAGCAATTGCTAAAGGAGTATCAATGGAAAATGGGACTTGCATTGGTATTTTAAAAGATAAAGACTTTAAGACTGGTAACGAATTTCTTACAATTCCTATTTCTACAGGTATGGATATAACAAGAAACGCTTTAATAAGTTACAATTGCGATGTTGGTGTAGCTATCTCAGGTGCTTATGGAACATTAAGTGAAATAGCTTATACTCTAGCACAAGATAAAAAACTGTTATGTTACAATAGCTGGGATATTCCAGGATCTATTCAGATTGATTCTGTTGACTCGCTAATCAAGGAAGTCCAAAAATGTCTCAATCAATAAAAGTTGGTCTTTGCCAAATTAATCCTACATTAGGAGATTTTGATTATAACTATAATAAAATTTTAGATAGTTATAATGAAGCTCTTAAACAAAGTTGTGAACTTGTAATATTTCCAGAAATGGCAGTAACAGGCTATCCTCCACAAGATCTTTTATTCTCTGATAAATTTATAGATAAAAATTTGTCTACACTTGATGATTTTGTTAAACATGTTTCCAAAACTTGCATTATTGGTTTTGTAAATAGAGAAGGAAATAAACTATTTAACTCTGCAGCAATTTGTCGAGATGGAAAAATTGTAAAAGTATATAATAAAATTCTTTTACCTACGTATGACGTTTTTGATGAAGACCGTTACTTTGAAAATGGTTCAGAGATTGGACAGTTTAATATTGATGTTGATGGAAAAAATTTGAATTGTGTTATTCAAATCTGTGAAGATCTTTGGGAGGATGACTATAGTCGAAAATTGTCTAAAGAAACTATAGATTTAAATCCAGATCTTATTGTTAATATCTCATCTTCTCCATATCATAGAAATCGCAAAAGTGTTAGAAAAGAATTAATTGCAAATAAATTTGCTAATGCTAATTGTCCTTTTATTTACTGCAATCTTGTTGGAGGGCAGGACGAATTAATTTTTGATGGGAATTCTTTAATACTGAATTCTGATATGAACCTTATTAAAGAAGGAAAATCTTTTGAAGAAGATCTTGTAATAGCAGATTTATCGTCTCCTCCTATAGATGAAAAAAGAGAGGAAACAGATGGAGAAATATATCAAGCGCTCTGTCTTGGCGTAAAGGATTATTTCCGAAAAACAGGACACAAAAAAGCTGTAATTGGTTTAAGTGGAGGCATTGATTCAGCGCTTGTTGCGTGTTTAGCAGTTGATGCTCTTGGACCAGAAAATGTTTATTTAGTTTCTATGCCTTCTCGATTCTCCAGTGATCACAGTAAATCTGATGCAAAAGAACTAGCAACAAACTTAAATGCTAATTTTGAAACAATTGATATTGATGATTTATTTGAAAAATATTTAGATACGCTCAATCATAAATTCAAAGGAATGGAGAGCAATGTTGCTGAAGAGAATATACAGTCACGAATTAGAGGAAATATATTAATGGCGTTTTCCAATAAATTTGGTTGTTTAGTCCTTTCAACAGGAAATAAAACAGAACTTGCCTTAGGATATTGCACTCTTTATGGTGATATGAGTGGAGGATTATCTGTAATTGGTGATTTATCAAAAACTGATGTATACAATCTTTCAAGATGGAAAAATAAAAATTCAAATAATGTTATTCCTCAAAATTCTATTACAAAAGCTCCGTCAGCAGAATTGGCTGAAAATCAAGTCGATCCTTTTGATTATGATAATATTAGCCCAATTGTAGATAAGATTATTTATAATGAATCTCTTGATAAAGATTTTTCAGATAAAGATGGCATTAGAAGAAAAATCAATCAAAATGAATTTAAAAGAAGACAAGCAGCACCAATATTACGTATCAGCAGAAAAGCCTTTGGTGTTGGTAGGCGTTTTCCTATAGTTAATCACTTTCATGAGTGATGTGAAAAACATACGAAACTTTTGTATTATTGCTCATATTGATCATGGGAAATCTACTCTTGCAGATAGATTATTAGAATTTACTGGTACAATCTCCAAAAAAAAGATGAAAGATCAAGTTCTTGATAATATGGACCTTGAAAGAGAGAGAGGAATTACTATTAAGAGTCATTCAATTAGAATGTCTTTTAAGAATCATATACTGAACCTTATTGACACTCCAGGTCATGTTGATTTTTCTTATGAAGTTTCACGTACACTTTCTGCAAGCGAAGGTGCATTATTAATTGTTGATGCAGCTCAAGGAGTTGAAGCTCAAACAGTGACAAATTATTTATTAGCAATTAATAATGACCTTAAAATAATTCCAATAATCAATAAGATTGATCTTGCTAACGCTGACATAGAAAATGTAAAAAAACAAGTGATTGAATTGACTGGATGCGAAGAAGAAGAGATTTTATTAGCAAGCGCAAAAACTGGAGATGGTATTGAAGATATATTAGATACAATCATTGAAAATGTACCATATCCAAGTCATTCAGAAAAAAATGAATTAAAAGCACTTATATTTGACTCTATTTTTGATAAATATCGTGGAGTTGTTGCATATGTTCGGGTTTATGAAGGATCTATTAAACCTGGCATGAAAATTAAATTTTTTGCGCATAACACATACTATGATGTTGATGAAGTTGGACATTTTGTTATTGATAGAAAAAAAGCTACATCTCTTAAAGAAGGTGAAGTTGGTTATGTTATAGCAAATATTAGAGATATTGAACATGTTTTGGCAGGAGATACAATTACCACTGTCAAAAATTCTTGCACTGAAGCTTTACCAGGTTTTCAAAAAATTAAGCCAATGGTTTTCTCAGGGTTATTTCCTTCAGATGCAGATGATTATGATGATTTACGTACAGCGTTAGAAAAACTTAAACTCAATGATGCTTCATTATTATTTGAACCGGAAGTGAGTGATGCTTTAGGTTTTGGCTATCGATGTGGATTTTTAGGTTTGTTGCATATGGAAATAATTCAGGAAAGATTAGAACGCGAATTTAACCTTTCAATTGTTACAACAAGTCCCAATGTACAATATTTGGCAAATCTTAAGGATAAAACACAAGTTGAAGTTCATAGACCTGCCTTATTACCTCCACCGAAGATCTTAGAATCTATTTTAGAACCAATTGTTGTGGCAGAAATATTAACTCCAGCAGAATACATTGGAAATGTGATGAAAATTTGTCAAGATAGAAGAGGGAAGTATAAATCAACATCCTACTTATCAAAGTCTAAAGTTCAATTAATATATGAATTACCATTAGGAGAAATAATATTTGATTTTTATGATTCTATTAAATCATGCTCCAAAGGTTACGCTTCTTTTGATTATACATTTAAGGAGTACAGAGAAAGTAAATTAGATAAGCTAGATATTCTTATTAATCATGAACCTGTAGACGCACTGTCAATGATATGTTCAAAAAAAGATTCCTATCATCGTGGTTTAGCATTATGTAAAAAATTAAAAGAACTAATTCCAAGGCAACAAATTCAAATTCCAATACAGGCATGTATTGGAAGTCGAGTCATTGCGAGAACAACTATTCCTGCCTTCAGAAAGAATGTTACTGAAAAATTATATGGAGGTGATGTAACAAGAAAAAGAAAACTTCTTGAAAAGCAAAAAAAAGGAAAGAAAAGAATGAGAATGATTGGTAAAGTTGAAGTTCCTCAAGA
>CAYZYM010000090.1:0-7158 GCA_964482595.1 uncultured bacterium
CAATATCGACAATCAATATTAAGGTCTCCTGCGTGTAATTTATGACTATAAGAAACCGGTTGAACAGGTGCATAACCTACATCAGTATAATAGGGCGAGCCATAGTACCAGATAAAGGAAGATAACGAAAACAACAATAAAAAGACCCCTATCAGGAATATTCCAGCAAGGTTATTAGTCCATCTGGAAAACAGCTGCATTTTATTTAATTAGTATCATTAGAAAACCAGATGATATTAGGTCTTTATTAGCAAATCAGTCAAGCACTAAATATGAGAATAAGCATATGCTTTTTTTTAATTATTAAATAAATTAAACGCAATGAATGATTCCTATAAAATTGTATCATCATCAATTCTTTATTGGTTTTCTCAAAAAAAATGGTTTCTATTTAGTGTTTTAACTGGAATTTTTTTAGTATCAATTGGGCCACCCATTGATTTTGTCAATGCAAATGGAGAACCTAATATAGCGGGATATCATAGCCTTGTTATACTATTGATGGTTTTTATTTTAGTGACCTCACAACCAATTCCATTCCCCGCAATTGCATTGCTTGCACTCGTATTGCAAGTATTGCTAGGAGTAGCACCAGCAGATGAAGTTGCTTCATCACTTATGAATGATGCTGTTCTTTTTGTGATGGGATCATTGATGTTTGCAATTGCAATTGTACATCAAGGACTTGATATACGGCTTGCAAAAATCATTATTAAAATATTTGGTAAAAGCAAAAGGGTATTTATTGCCGGTTTGATGTTTATATCAGCTGTATTATCCTCTTTTTTAGGAGAGCATACTATTATTGCTATTATGTTGCCTATCGGACTATCTGTTATAAGGAATATAGATTCATCAAAACCCGATGGTAAAAATGCTGTCTTACTAACTTTGTTTTCAATTGCATATGGTACAATTATTGGTTCGATAGGAACACCATCAGGTGGAGCTCGAAATGTTATCATGATTAATTATATTCGAGAATTCAGTGATGTCACAATTGGTTATTGGGATTGGATTCAGTATGCATATCCAATTTTAATTATTCAATTAATTATGGCATATTTTGTCTTACAATTTGCATTTCCAAGCTCATTAGATAATATACAGCTACAAGGGTATAAGAAATCTGTGGCAAAATCAAACAGCGCAACAAACATAAGACATATATTTTCATCAATAATCATTGCAGCTATTATAGCTAGCTGGTTCTTATTCAATGTACAGTTTGGATTAGGCATTATTGCATTATGTGGAGTATTAATTTTTATGATTTGTGGAATGGTATCATGGGAAGTAATCAATAAAAATACTAATTGGGGAGTAATTCTATTATTTGCTGCAACAATATCTCTTGGATTTCAAATAAATGATACTGGTGCTGCATCTTGGCTAATTGATAAGTTTAATATGATGATATCAAGTTTTCCGGAAGACTCATCATTCAGTTGGTCATTTATGGCAATTATTACTGGCTTAACAGCAAACTTCTTTACTAGTTCAGCTACAACATCATTATTGGGGCCAATGGCGATTGAATTACAACCTAATAACATTGCATTTGGAATGTCAGCTGCAATTGCATCTGGTTTTTCATTCTTAACAGTAATATCATCTCCAACAGCTATGATTTTATATTCAACGGGCCTTGTTAGTGTTAAATTATTTTTTAGGATTGGATTATTGATGTTTGCTAGTTCGATTCTTATTTTATATTTAATGTCAGAATTCTACTGGGTAATGCTATGAACATCTTAATTGCAATTGGAGGAAGAGATTATTCAAAACCAACGTTAGATCTTGGAATGAAAATAGCTAACTCTCTAGAAGCGAGCACAACGATTGCCTATGTTGGAAAAAAAGTCAGTCAATTTTCAGAAAAAGATGTTAGTGTTGTTCATCAAAACCTTGATGAAAGACAATTATATCGTCCAGGAGTAAGAACATTGGAATGGGCGTATGATTTCTTAAAATCAAAAAACTACATTCAAGAAGAAAGCAATGATTTTAATGATCATTTATTGGTTGATGAAGAAAATTCTAGAATGCGTGTATTGCTTAAAGGAAAACATTCTAACAAAATTGATTTAATTCTTCGAACTGGAGAAATTATTGAACAACTACGATCAGAAGTTCAAACCAATAATCATGATATCACAGTCATTGGTGGTGGAAAAAATAAAGGAATGCATCATGATTTAGTCCAATTCATTGATAGCTCTGTTTTGGTAGTAAAAAATTATTCATTTAAGAAAAAATATAAAGTGTTACTACCTGTTAATAATTCTGTTGGATCAAGAAATGCTATTGAGATTGCTGAACAGTTTGCAAAAGCAAATAAATTAGATGTAGAAATTGTTACAGTATTAGAAAATAAATCTTCCGATGACAATCTTAAAAAGATACTGGAAAAAACTGGAAAAAGATTTTCCAAAGCTCGTATTAAAAATACAACAAGAATTCTAGAAGGCCCTGTGGTAAAAAGAATTGTTCAGTCTGCTTCCGATGATAGCATAGTAATGCTTGGAGTTTCTCCTAAAAATCCAATAATGAAATATTTCTTTGGTAGCAAACCAATCAGTATCGCCCAAAAATGTGAATGTCCTGTTTTAATCGCTAAGTAAGCGCATTCAAAACATCATCATAATCTGGTTCATGTCCTGTCTGTTCCACTAACTGAGTATATGCTATTGTTCCATCGACATTAATAACTACCACGCACCTGGCTAACAACCCTTGAAATTTGCCATTCAAATGCAAAATACCATAGTCACTAGAAAATGAATCATTGCGCATATCAGAAAGAAAAGTAACATTATCTAGATTGTTAGTAACGCAAAATTGTTTTTGATTGAATGCTAAATCTCTTGATATACAAAGAACAACCGTATTATCCATTTGGCTTGCTAGTTCATTAAACTTATGAGCTGAAGCTGAACAAACTGGAGTATTTAAGCTTGGAAAAATGTTCAATACTAATCTTTTTCCTTCAAAATCTTTCAAAGTCATATTTGCTAGGTCATTATCTGCAAGCAAAAAGTCAGGTGCTTGAGATCCAACTGCAGGTAATTCTCCAGAAAGGTTAACAATTTGTTCGCCTAATTTAATTTGTGTCATAATTTTCTCTTATGTTAATTTTAAAATATTTAAATTCGACTGAAATTTAAAACACTTAAAACTATTTATAGGAGTTTTTTTATGAGCGATTCACAAAAATTTACATTACCAGCATTACCGTATGGTGCAGCAGATTTAGCTCCAACTATTTCATCTGATACAGTTGATCTACATCACGGCAAACATCATCAAGCGTATTTTAATATGTTAAACAATTTTGCTGACGGCACAAAGTTTATGGACATGGAATTAGATGAAGTCGTTGTTGAAAGTTATAAAGAAGGCAATGTAAAAGTATTTAATAATGCAGGACAGGCATGGAACCATATCCTTTATTGGGAACAAATGGCTCCAGGTGGAAGCAACGCGCCTCAAGGTAAATTATTAGAAAAGATTAACGAAGCATTTGGAGATTTTGATACCTTCAAAACTGATTTTACACAACAAGCTGTTGGAGTGTTTGGTAGCGGATGGGCTTGGCTTATAGAAAAAGATGGAAAATTAGAAATGCGCGGTTTACCAAATGCTGAAAATCCTTTAGCGCATGGAGAACACACATTAATGGGAATTGATGTTTGGGAACATGCTTACTACTTAGATTATAAAAATGTAAGACCTGATTATGTGAAGGCAGTATTAGATAATCTAATCAATTGGGATTATGTTTCAGATCGATTGCAATAAATCAAGTTTAATGTAATAACAAAAAAGTCGAATAAATAATTCGCCTTTTTTCGTTTAGGATACTTTTGATTTGACTATGAAAAACTAACTAAGGGTAAGTTTCAATAGCGATCCCCCTAAACTGTTTAATTAATTGTAGCACTTAATACCATATCTACCTCAGCATTATCTGGAGATAGTGTAAATGGTACTGCATCCATCCAAAATGCTTGAGGGCTTCCACTATGTGTTGCCCAAACATGTTGGTTTGTCTGTGGATTTGGATCATTAGGATCTAACCAAGACATAGATAGCAATGCATAAGTATCAAAATCTAAACCTTCGAATGTCAATGAAATTGAACCACTTGAAACTTGAGAAGATGTTAATGTCACTGACTTGTATGGAGCACCGGATGGTGGCCATGTTTTATCCAAAGAACAAAAAACAGTTCCATCAGATGGCCAATCACCTGCATTTGATACATTAATTGTAATATTGATTGTTCCAAACTGTGGGACACTTTCATTATCATCATCACAAGATGTAAAAAATGCCATGGAACATAATGCTAAAAATAAAATGTATTTTTTAAGATTGTTCACTTCTTTTCCCCTTTTTGATTTATTGTGTAGCAGATAATAATAAGGAAAAAAAAATAAGTCAAGTCGTTTTGAGATATAATCTCAATAAGGCTATAATTCTCTCTGAAAACTGATGCTTATAACTCTTCCAGGCATTGGATAATCTTGAATTAATTCATATTCCACATCAAGTATATTAGAGATTTTCAAAGAAAAATCTATATCATTGAATTGATACGATCCAGTATAATTCACCAATAAAAGATTATCTAACTTTTCTAAAGGAAATCTTATTTCACTATCAATAAATTGATAATCATCGCTCAAAAAATCTTGGTAATCTTGTTCAGATTGAAAATTAAATGACAATGTATGATTCATCTTATTTTTCTGATACATAATTTTTGATGATATCTTATGTTTTGGTCTATAAAGAATAGGGTCCATATCATTTATATCATCTACTTCTAAATATGTATATCCAATATTCAATTTCCAATAAGATGATAAATCGAAAGATAAATTAGTTTCTAATCCAATTGAATTGACATCAGTTCTATTTTTAGAAGTAACAGGTAGCGCATAAATAAAATCAATCATATCGTTATACAAATAATAAAAAGTATTTACTGAAAAATTGATGTCTGATAAGTTTGTATAATTATAACCAATATCAATTGCATATAATTCTTCTGGCTTTAAGTTTGGATTCCCTTGATGATTCAACCCATAATCAGTCGCATATTTTAAAAATAATTCAGAAAAAGAAGGTGCTCTAAATCCTTTACTTAATCCAAAATTCCATCTTGTAAAATTGTTGGCATTATATGTCAAATTAATTTTTGGAGAAAAAGCATTAAAATTAATATAGTTATATCCTCCCCCCGGATTAATTGATCGGTGATCATATCTCACACCTGCAGAGAATAATAATTTTTCATTTATTTCGAATTGTGTTCTAGCAAAGGTGCCATTAGTTAATTGCCATGGTTCATCATAGATAGTATTAAAGATAGTAATATCAGATTGATCAAATATGATATCATTGCCCATAATCAAATATATTTTATCATTAAATAACCATTGATATTCAAATCTTAAGTTTGCACTAAGGTCATTATAGTATGTGTCACCTTGTTCCTCGCTTTCTGGAACATCATCTCTATCTCTATAATATGTATAGAAGTGATTAACACTAAAAGAAAAATCAAAATTTTGATTATCTTTGAAATCAAATCTTTTAAAAAACTGAAAATAAATAGAATCACGGTCTGACAATCTATATGAAATGAGACTTGGTCTTTCAGGCTTGTCAAAACCAGGCTGTCCATTGAATGACTTATTAATCATGATAGATGTAGTAAAATTTGATTCAGAAGAATGAGCTTTAAAATAAAGATTATTTTGTCTGTATTGTGAATTGAATCTATGCCCATCCCCTTCTTTGTATTGAAATAATGTTAGATAGGATAATCCATCTTTATTATTTTTATTTAACCCTAGATTTATATTGCGTGCATTAAAGCTTCCAAGATTTATTTTAATTTTTGAGAAGTCTTCTTGAGATTTCTTTGTAACAAGATTAATTACACCTCCCATTGAATTTTGACCATATAAAGATGAAACAGGGCCTTTTGCAATCTCAATTCTTTCAATAAACTCTAATGGCATTGCATTCCAATCTACAGACCCTGAGTTTGGAATACTGACTTGAAAACCGTCTAGTAGAACTAATACCCTATTATTATATCCTCCTGGCTTATAATCAGAAGAGCCTCTTATTGATAAATTAACATTACGGCCTGTATTGTGCTCCATTTGCACATCAACGCCAACAATATCTCGAAAAAGTTCAGAAATAGTTTCTGAATTACTATTTTTAAGATCTGTGCTACTAATATTTTCTGTGAAATCAGGAATATGCTTAGAAGGGAATCGTCCTACTACATCAAGCCCATCCAATAAAACTGATCCTTCTTTTAGCTTGATTGATAAATTTGCGACTGTATCTCCCAGATATAATGGAATCAATTCTTTATGAAAACCAATTACAGATACAGAAACAATATATTCTCCAGATTTTAGATTCTTAAATGTAAAATATCCGTTCTGATCTGTTGCTGTACCAGATTCAATGTTCTCTCCTGCTAATACTATATTAGCATCAACAATTGGACTGGAATCACTATCATATACAATCCCCCCAATACTTAAATCTTGAGCTATAATCAACCCAAGAAATAGAATTGATAAAAAAAATTTCATAAATATGAATAAAGAATATATATAAATTTGCCTTATGAATCAAAATGATACAATCAAAGAAGCTGCTTTAGTTGTTAATGGGGAATTTCCAAAAAAACCCAGCATTATTGAAAAAATTAAAGAATCCAAAGTAATTATTGCAACAGATGGGGCAGCAAATCTATTGTCAGAGCATGGAATCAATCCACATTATGTAATAGGCGATCTAGATTCTATTAACAATGACAATGATTACAATGTCATTGAAACTCCTGATCAATCTAAAACAGATTTAGAAAAAGCATTAGATTGGTGTATCGATAATAATTATTTAAATCTTTCTATTTTTGGAATGTCCGGTAAAAGTGAAGATCATTTTTTAGGAAATTTCTTTACCATTAATGAATTTGTAGAAAATATAAATTTTGTTATTTATACAGATTATTCTACTATTACACCATGTGTAGGTAAAAATGAATTTGATTCCTTCTTTGGTCAAACAGTTAGCCTTATTACCTTGCAAAACAATAGCATTGTATCATCTGAAAAC
>CAYZYM010000091.1:0-11888 GCA_964482595.1 uncultured bacterium
AATCTTACAAGGCTTCAAATTGGAGAATCCATCAGAGATCATGGCCCAGAGAGCCATCATGAAAAAAAGGGCACACCAACCATGGGTGGTGTTCTTATCATTGTCGCTACAATAATACCTACTTTAATATTTGCAGATATAGGTAATCTGTTTATACAAATTATTTGTGTTTCAATGCTTTGGATGGGTTGTGTTGGTTTTTACGATGATTATTTAAAATCTATCAAGAAAAAAGATGGAGGCTTGGCCGGACGTTACAAATTAATTGCACAATCTATGCTTGGTATTTTTATTGCATTTATGATCATTAATTCTGGTGTTTATATTTCTGATGGCGTAGATAATACTTATTTCACCTTTGTTCCATTTCTAAAGTATGTTTCAATTGATTTTCTTAATCCATTTATTTATACATTATTCATCATCCTTGTTGTATCTGCAACATCTAATGCTGTGAATCTAACAGATGGACTTGACGGGTTAGCTACAGGATTGCTTGCTATATCTGTGAGCGTATTTGGAGTGTTGTCTTATATATCTGGTAGAGTTGATTTTTCTGATTATCTAAATATTACCTATATACCAATGGCAAGCGAATTAACAATCTTTGCAGCAGCTCTTTTTGGAGGTTGTCTTGGTTTTTTATGGTTTAATGCAAGGCCAGCATTGATCTTTATGGGAGACGTTGGCTCTTTGTCTATGGGCGCTGCATTAGGAACACTAGCAATACTGCTAAAAAAAGAACTCTTATTAATTATTGTTGGTGGAGTTTTTGTTTTGGAAGCGTTGTCAGTAATATTGCAGGTAATATATTATAGATGGACTAAAAAGAAGTATGGAGAACCAAAGAAATTATTTTTAATGGCACCCCTTCATCATCATTTTGAATTAAAAGGATGGCCTGAATCAAGAGTAGTGGTACGCTTCTGGTTGCTTGGAATTTTCTTTGCGCTATTATCTCTTACAACCTTTAAAATCTTATAGAAGTGAGAAGAAAAACTATCAATGTTAGCGTCGGAGATGTGATAATTGGTAGTGATTATCCTATCGTAACCCAATCAATGACGACAGCTTCAACTTTAGATACAGAAGCCAGCGTTGAAGAAGCTATAAGAATTATTGATGCAGGTTGACAAATAGTACGATTTACAGCTCCAAATATTAAAGAAGCAGAAAACCTGCAGAACATTAAAGATTCCCTAAGAAATAAGGGCTATACAAACCCTCTAGTTGCAGATATACATTTTACTCCTAATGCTGCAATCACTGCTGCAGAAATTGTTGAAAAAGTTAGAATTAATCCTGGAAATTATGTTGATAGAAAAAAGTTTGAAATAAAAGAGTATGATGATAAAACTTACAATGATGAATTGCTTAAAATTGAAGATCGTTTTGTTCCACTGTTAGATGTTTGCAAAAAACACAATACTGCTATAAGAATAGGAACAAATCACGGATCTTTATCAGACAGAATAATGAATCGATTTGGAGATACTCCTCTTGGAATGGTTGAATCTGCGCTAGAATTTTTAAGAATTTGTAATAAAAATGATTTTGACCAAGTTGTTTTATCAATGAAATCAAGCAATCCGTTAGTGATGGTACATGCTTATCGATTATTAGTCAAAAAAATGGATGAAGAAAACATGCATTTTCCACTTCATCTTGGAGTGACAGAAGCAGGAGATGGATTAGATGGTAGAATAAAGTCTTCTTTAGGGATTGGTTCACTGCTAAATGATGGTATTGGTGATACAATTCGCGTCTCTCTTACAGAAGACCCAGAATTTGAAATACCTACTGCAAAAAAAATTATTGATAAAATTAGAATATTAAATCCAATTAATAAGGATAGTCATAGGTTGTCAGAATATCATAAAAGATCTACCTCAGCAGTGCTTAATATTGGTGGAGACAATGTTCCAGTTGTTTTATCTAGCTCCAATACCTTATTTGAAGGCAATGGGCCTGACTATTTTTATGATGAAAAAGGATTAATAAATGATAAAAATGAAAGATTCCCTTATTTTGATTCAATCAAAGAATATCGTCAATCAGATGATAAATCTGATATAATAAATTTTGTATCTCTCAATAAAGAAACTATTACTAACTCTATTATAAGTTCTATGCCTACAAATGTTGTATTTATCTTTGATTTTCATGATAATGCAACTGATTTTAGGGATATATTTAATTTTTTTGAAAAGCAAGGCATTACTAATCCTGTTTTATTTAAAAAAGCTTATACAGAAGAAGATTTTGAGAAGTTATCTATTGATGTATCCATAGATTTTGGAACTTTGTTATTGGAGGGGATGGGGAACGGTCTATGGTTAGACTCTGTTCATCATCATAAAAGAATTAATGAATTAAGTTTTTCTATTCTTCAGAATACACGAACAAGAATTTTCAAAACGGACTATATATCTTGTCCATCTTGCGGAAGAACAAAGTTTGATCTTCAAGAAACAACAGCATTAGTTAAAGAAAAAACAAGCCATCTAAAAGATTTAAAGATAGCCGTAATGGGCTGTATTGTGAACGGACCTGGAGAGATGGCAGATGCTGATTATGGATATGTTGGCTCAGGAAAAGGTATTATTTCTCTTTATAAAGGAAAAGATTTAGTCAAAAGAAATATATCAAGCAAAGACGCGGTTGATGAATTAATTAACTTAATTAAAGCACACAATGATTGGGTCGAGCCTTTAATTTAAATTGTTCATTATCTTGACGAAGTAAACTTTTATTAGTAATCTAGCCCCATGAATGTAGAAATAGCTTATTTAGAGTGGATGGAGCCTGTTTTAACCATTGTTGGTGGTTTATTTATAGGTTTTGTATTTAAAACTTATTTTTTCAGTAGAATAAAGAAGTTTTCTGATGGTACATCATGGAAAGGGGATGACGTTGTAATCAACGCATTTGATTCCATGGTTATATTTTGGTTCTTTTTGGCATCATTATCTATTGCATTAAGTAATGTTGCCCTTGCTGATCCTTACAATGTTTATGCATCAAAGCTTATATTTGCATTTCTAGTAATATCAGTAAGTTTAACTTTATCAAAAATCATCATGGGATTGTTAGATGTCTGGTCAAAGAGCAATAATTCATTGCCTTCAACTGGTATTTTTAAAGGACTAGTCAATGTATCTATTTATTCTCTTGGATTTTTGATTATTTTACAATCTTTTGGCATTTCTATTACTCCTCTTATTACCGCATTAGGAGTAGGTGGTTTAGCTGTATCATTAGCACTTAAAGACACTTTATCTGACTTGTTTGGAGGAATTAATATATTGCTTAGTCAAACAATGAAAGAGGGAGACTATGTTGAATTAGATAATGGCTACCAAGGTTATGTAATAAATATAGGTTGGCGTTACACCACCTTAAGAGAGAGACAAAATAATCTTATTTCTATCCCTAATTCTGTTCTTTCAGGGTCTACATCAAAGAATTTTACATCAAAAGATGCTGCATTTAGAGTGCCAATTCAGATTAGCGTATCTTATGATAGCGACTTAGATCATGTAGAGAGAGTTGCTTTAGACGTTGCTAACAAACTTTATAATGAACTTGAATGTATAAATAAAAATTATAAACCAACTATTAGGTTTAGAGAGTTTGCTGATTCAAGTATAAATTTTTTCATATACTTTCAAGGAAAATCATTTGGTGATCATAATACAATTTTAAACGCATTTATTAAGGCACTTCATAAGAGATTTAAAGAGGAAAATATTGAAATTCCTTATCCAGTTCGTACTGTGATTCATAAAAATGAAATTAAGAATTAAACCATTTAATGATATCGTCCGAGAGTTGTATGAAACTCACTCACATTTCCACGCAGGCGATGCTGGGTTGGATTTATTTGTAGTTGAAGACCAAGTTGTACCTGGAAACTCTACTACTCCAATTCATTTACAGATTGCATGTGAAAATTTAGATAACAAAGCTTACTATCTTTTCCCTCGATCTAGCATTTCAAAGACTCCATTAAGATTAGCCAATTCAATTGGTTTAATTGATGGTGGATATAGAGGAGAATTGGTTGGTATGGTTGATAATATATATCCAGAAGATTATACAATAAAGAAAGGAGAGAGATATTTTCAGTTAGTTGCTGTTGATAGCTCTCCAATAGAATTTGAATTAGTAGATGAGTTGTCTGACACTTCTCGAGGAGAAGGTGGTTTTGGCAGTACTGGTAAATAGTCCAAATTTATTTGTTATTCTTGTTTATTAATGTTAAAATTCCGAGCGTAAAATTAATTATGGAGGAAAAATGTCTCTAAAAATTAAACCATTAGAAGATAGAGTTGTTGTAGAACCATTAGCTGCTGATGAAAAAACTGCTAGCGGTATTATTTTACCTGATACAGCGCAAGAAAAACCTCAACAAGGCACTGTTCTTGTTGTTGGCGAAGGGAAAAAATGTAATTCTAAAGAGGATTGTTTTGAATCTTCACTGAAACCAGGTGATAAAGTTTTATATGGAAAATATTCTGGTACTGAAATCGTTCATGATGGTAAAGAATTACTTATCATGAGAGAAAGCGATATTTTAGCGGTACTTTAAAAGGAGGATTAGTTAAATGGCTAAAGAAATAGCATACGATACAAAAGCACGTGCAGCATTAAAAAAGGGCGTAGATAAGCTAGCAAATGCTGTTAAAGTTACCTTAGGCCCTAAGGGAAGAAATGTTGTTATTGAAAGAAAATTTGGTGCACCTACAGTTACTAAAGATGGTGTATCTGTTGCAAAAGAGATTGATTTAGAAGATCAGCTTGAAAATGTTGGAGCACAAATGTTAAAAGAAGTTGCTTCAAAAACTTCTGATAAAGCTGGTGACGGAACAACCACTGCTACTGTCTTAGCGCAGTCCATTATCTCTGAAGGTTTAAAAAATGTTACCGCTGGAGCAAATCCAATGGAAATTAAAAAAGGAATAGACCTTGCAAAAGATAGTGTTATAGAATTTATATCAAAAATATCTAAAGATATCCCTGATTCAAATCAAATAACACAGGTTGCTACAATTTCTGCAAACGATGATCAAGAAATTGGATCAAAAATTGCTGAAGCTATGGATAAAGTAGGCAAAGATGGTGTAATAACTGTTGAAGAATCTAAAACTGCTGAAACCTATTTAGAATTTGTAGAAGGCATGCAGTTTGATAGAGGTTATTTATCTCCATATTTTGTAACTAATCCTGATTCTATGGAAGCTGAATTAGAAGATCCATATGTATTAGTTCACGATAAAAAGATTAGCAATATGAAAGATTTACTTCCTTTGCTTGAAAAAGTTGTTCAAGCTGGTAAACCTATCTTGATTATTGCTGAAGATATTGATGGAGAAGCGCTTGCAACTTTAGTTGTAAATAAATTGCGAGGCACATTTAAAGTTTTAGCAGTTAAAGCTCCTGGTTTTGGCGATAGAAGAAAAGCAATGCTTGAGGATATTGCTATTTTAACTGGTGCAACAGTTATATCTGAAGAACAAGGATATAAATTAGAAAATGCAACTTTAGAATATCTTGGTTCTTGTAAAAAAGTTGTTAGTGATAAAGATAATACAACTGTTGTTGATGGTAGTGGCAATAAGAACGCTATTAAGGCTAGAGTTAACGAAATTAGAGTTCAAATTGAAAAGACAAGCTCTGATTATGATAAAGAAAAATTACAAGAGAGACTTGCAAAACTATCTGGCGGAGTTGCTGTATTGAATGTTGGTGCAGCGACAGAAGTTGAAATGAAAGAAAAGAAAGCAAGAGTTGATGATGCTTTACATGCTACTCGAGCTGCCGTTGAAGAAGGTATTGTTGCTGGAGGTGGCGTAGCTTTGTTAAGAGCTAGCTTAGAGCTTAGTAAGATAAAAGCAGATGCAACTCAGCAAGTTGGCATCGATATTATGAAACGTGCTTTAGAAGGACCAATTAGACAAATTTGTGAAAATGCGGGAGTTGAAGCTTCTATTGTAGTCCAAAAAGTTATTGAAGGAAAAAATGATTTTGGATTTGATGCAAGAAATGAAGAATATGTTAATATGTTCAAAGCCGGTATTATTGATCCTGCGAAGGTAGCAAGAGTTGCAGTTGAGAATGCAGCATCAATATCTGGTTTGCTACTAACAACAGAAGCAGCAATTACTGAAAAGCCTGAACCTGAAACCCCGATGCCTGCTGGTGGAGCACCTGATATGGGTATGGGCGGCATGGGCGGCATGATGTAGTGTGAGTGATAAGGTCTACTTATCTATTGGATCTAATCTAGGGGATAAAGAATCTAATATTGCTTCCTCTATTGCAATGCTTGGCTCTTTTGTAGATAATAAAAATATCAGAACATCTTCTTTTTACAGTTCCGAACCATTATACAATCAAGATCAACCTTCTTTTATTAATATTATTGTTGAGTTAGATACAACACTATCTCCATTTGAATTTTTAGATCAAATTCATGACATAGAAAGAATATTAGGAAGGAAGTTTCCAAGAGGAAAGAATGAACCTAGAACCATTGATATAGATATTATTTTATTTGGAAATTCATCTATTGATACAGATAAACTCACAATTCCTCATCCCGGTGCATTATTGCGTAGATTTGTTCTAGTTCCGTTATCTGAATTAATTCCGGAACAAATTTTTCTTGGAACCAACCATAAGATTGTTGATTTATTGAATAATTGTCCGGATACTTCAAGAGTGTCTAAACATTTAATTGAAAAAAACGCATGATAGAATCATACATAGCAATAGAGGGTCCAATTGGTGTAGGGAAAACAAGTTTAGCAGAGATTATTGCAGATAAGCTAAATACAAGGAAAGTATTAGAAGATTTTAAAGATAACCCATTCTTAGATAATTTTTATGATAATATTGAAGAGTATGCTTTCCAAACTCAGATGTTTTTTCTGTTACAACGATACAAACAACAACAAGGTATTAAACAGTTAGATGTTCACCAAAAAGGTGTTGTTACTGACTATATGTTTGATAAAGACCGTTTATTTGCCAGCTTTACATTAAATGAGCCAGAAATGGAGCTCTACAGTCGCGTTGCAGATATCTTGGAACAAGACATTATTAAACCTGATCTTGTTGTTTATTTACAAGCTGACACCCCTTTATTAATGCAATACATTAAAAAACGTGGTAGAAATTTAGAAAAGGGCGTTACTTCAGATTATATCGATTTAGTTAATCAAAGATATCAAGAATTTTTTGTTAACTATGAAGACACTCCATTATTAATCATCAATACTAACAACATCGATTTTGTAGAAAATCCTAGAGATTTAGATGAATTGCTAGAAATTATTCAAAAACCTGTTCAAGGAATTAAGTATTTTAACCCTTCTTAAATAGATAGAAATGAAGACACTTTTATTATTAACTTTTTTGCTAGTGCTTTTATATAGAAGATTTAAATCTTCTATATCAGGCTCTTCTGAAAACGATGTTGTTCCAGAAAAAGAAAAAAGCACTAAAGTTGATTACAGTAAAGTGCGTGATGCTGATTTTGAGGATTTAGGTGACTAATATATATAAAAAAATTATTATAGTGTTTTTGTTGCTATCAATTTCGCTAGGGCAAGAAAAAAGCCATAACCTTAATTTTCTTATTGCAAGCAATGCTTATGGTCTTGCATATGAATATCAAAAATTTGTAAAAAATGACTTTTCTATTGGAGCTGATATTCGATTTTATGATATCAGAGAAGATGAGTATCCAGTATATGATCCATTTTTTAATCAGTATAGTGTTTCTGGAGAGAAAAGTATTCTAATGTTCCCTATGTATTTAAAATTGACTTATTACCCTTTCCAGGGAAAGATAGCAAACAATTTTCAACCATTCTTGATGCTATCATTTGGACCATTTCTATCAGTTGATGGAGATGAAGATGCTGGAAGTTTTTCAGATAAGTGGTCTGGAGCGCCTAATCAAGTTAATTTCGGGGGTTCAATTGGTTTTGGTGTTAATCTGAAAACAGATCAAGCATCAGGATTTTCTTTTGGAATTGGCTATGATCATTTACAAGTGGATGAACCAATACATGATAAAGAAGATTTTGGTGGCGGATTTCTCTACTTACAGTACAGATTAGGCCGTGAGTAATTTTTTCTTTATAAATAGAAAAAATATTCAGAAGAATAATTTCCAGTTTGACAGCGATGAATCACACCATTTGATTAATGTTATGCGCTTGAAAATAGGATCAGAGATCCATTTTACTGATGGAGAAGGAGGTGCGTATATTGGATTAGTTTCTTCGTTTGATAATGATATAGTATCAGGAAATATTCTTAATGTTTATAAAAATAAAAATGAACTCAAATATCATCTTCATCTTGGATTGCCTTTAATAAAGAAATCTAGAATTAAGATTGCTATTGAAAAATCTGTCGAATCTGGCGTAAAAGAGATTACACCGTTATCTCTCGAAAGATCAATCAAGCAAAATATTTCTCTAAAAAGATTGAATTCAATTTCAAAATCTGCAGTTAAACAATCTATGCGAAGTATTATTCCTACTATAAACCCTATGTCTTCTTTAGTAGAATGGTATAACCCAGATGCTCTGAATATTGCATGTATTATAGGTGCAGATACAAGACTTACTGTATTTAAAAATGAAATTTTGGAATTTGTTAATAATAAGAAAAAAATTTGTTTATTAATTGGTCCAGAAGGTGATTTTTCTAATAAAGAAAAAGAGTTTATTTATGATAATAAATTCATTAAAGTTAGCCTTGGTAATACTATTTTAAGAACTGAAACAGCAATTATATCTGTTTTGTCAATTTTGAATGAATTAATAGAATATGAGTAAAACAATCTTCGAAAAAATTATTGATAAAGAAATTCCTTCTGATATTATCTATGAAGATGATTTATTGATTGCAATCAAAGATATTAATCCAGTAGCTCCTGTGCATTTACTTATTATTCCTAAGAAAGTTATCGCTACTTTAAATGATTTATCAGAAGAAGACTCCATTATTGTTGGTAAGATGATTAGTCTTGCAAAAGATTTAGCAAAAAAACTTAATATTGATAAAACGGGTTATAGAACTATTTTCAATTGCAATGATGACGGTGGACAAACTGTTTATCATATACATCTACACCTAATAGGGGGTAGAAAAATGACTTGGCCGCCAGGATAGAATATGCATATTTCAAAAATAGAAGTATTTGGTTTTAAATCTTTTGCAAAGAAGCAAACTGTTCTTTTCAATCGTGGCATTACTGGTATTGTTGGACCAAATGGGTGTGGAAAAACTAATATTGTTGATGCAATCCGTTGGGTTTTAGGAGAACAAAGAGCTTCAAGATTGCGAGGATCTAAAATGGAAGATGTGATTTTTAATGGCGCATCTAATATTAAAGCCCTTGGATTTTGTGAAGTCTATTTAACTGTTCAAAATGATAAAGGCATTTTACCTATTGAATATGCAGAAGTTGAAATTGGTAGAAAGTTATATCGAAGTGGAGAAAGCGAATATTTTATCAATAGAAATGCATGCAGACTAAAAGATATATATAATCTTTTTGTAGATACCGGTATGAGTTCAGATGCTTATTCTGTCATAGAATTAAATATGATTGAACAGATTCTCTCCAATAAAGATAATAATAGAATTGCTATGTTTGAAGAAGCTGCTGGTGTTAATAAATACAAATCACAGAGACGTTCAGCCTTAAAAAAGTTTGATCTAAACAGCAGAGATTTGGAAAGAATTGATGATATCATTGTTGAGATAGAAATGCATGTTAAAAGTCTTGAATTACAATTAAAAAGGTTTAAAAGGCATGAGAAATTGAGTAAAAAATTACAAGATTTAGAAATAAAATTTGCTCAAGCAAAAATAACTGATTTGAATAAACAAATTAAGCCATTGCAATCACTTCTTAATAAAAAAAATAAAGTTCTAGACAAAAAATCTTCTAAAAAACAGTTAGAAGATTTAGATCTTGCTGGAGCTAAGAAAGAATATTTAGAGAAAAAAGAAAAATTGAATAAATCTCAAAAAAAGGTTGATGAATTAACTGAAGAGTTATTAAGAAAAGTTGAACAAAAAACTGAAGCATCTTCACAGAGCATTAACATGTTAGAGAATGAATTACAGAAAAAGATTGAGCAATTAAACCAATTTGATAAAGATTATATTAAAATAGTTTCAGATTGCGATGAATGTGGAGAATCTCTTAAAATTATTTCTGAATGTAGCAATTGCGGAAAAGTCGAATTAGATAAAAATTATACCATTATTGAAACTGATCAAAAATATGATAAACTAAAAAAGAGTATCAACGACTATAAAAAGAAAATTAAATCACACAATAAAGCAAAAGAATTTGATCTAACCAAACTTGATAATTCAATCAAAGATATACAAAAGAAAATTGATATTGCAAAATCAGAAGTAAAAAGAAGAGAATCTGAATCAAATAATGCATTTAGAAAGATGGAATCTATTCGAGCTAAGATAGATTCAGATAGATTTAATCAACAGGATGTATTCAGTGATATTAAAAATACAGAAATGAAGATTGCAGAATTAAAAATTAGAATTGAACAAATAGAAGAACAAGTAAAAGAGAAATTTGGTGAGGATATTAAAATAGTATCTATAAAAAATTATGATTTATCAGACTTGTCATATAATATAGAAAAAATAAAAAGAAGCATTGAAGCAATTGGGCCGATTAATTGGGCAGTTGCTGATGAATATGAGGAACAAAGTAATAGGTTAAAATTATTGCAATCTCAAAAAGAAGATCTTATTGAATCAGAAAAGAATCTTAGACAAGCTATTGATAAGATTGATGATGTTGCAAAAAAACAATTTCTAGAAACATTCCATAAAATAAAGGATAATTTTGAAATAATGTTTGAGAGATTTTTCTCAGGAGGGAAAGGCACAATCGATTTAAGCGATATTGATGACCCATTAAATTCTGAGATTGTAATAGCTGCTCAACCTCCAGGGAAAAAGAACAATTCATTGAGAATGCTTTCAGCTGGTGAAAAATCTTTAACAGCCATTGCGCTACTTTTTGCAATATATCAATATAAACCTAGTCCTTTTTGTATTTTAGATGAAGTTGATGCACCTCTTGATGATATTAATATCAATAAGTTTACAAAAGTAATAAAAGATTACAGTGAGAATACTCAATTTATAATGGTGACTCATAATAAGTTAACCATGGAATCAGCTGATTGTATTTATGGCGTTACTTCAGAAAAAAAGGGTATTTCTAAGTTAATTTCAATTGATTTTGATGAAAAATAAATTATTTGTAGTATTCAATCCTTTTCTACAAATTACGCGTGTTTTATTAATTGAAAAAAATTAAATGGGAAAATAAAAGATATGGCAACAAAAATCAGATTTAAAAGAATAGGAAGAAGAAATAGACCTTTCTATAGATTAGTAGTTATTGATTCTCGAAAAAGAAGAGATGGTGCACCAATTGAACAATTAGGTTGGTACGACCCTCTTAAAACTGACAAAGATTCTAATTTTAATTTTAATGAAGAAAGAATAATTCATTGGTTAAAAGAAGGGGCTCAAACTTCAGACCCAGTTAATAAATTAATGAAAAGATCAGGTCTTGCTTACAGATGGCATTTAATAAAGCAAGGTTTATCAGATAGTGAAATAGAAAAAGCTCTTGAAAAATGGAAAGAAGAGAGAGCTAAGATTGTAGAAGATAGAAAAAAAGCAAGAATTGAAAGAAAAGCTAAAAAGAAAGAAGAAAAAGCTTCTAAAGAGGTTGTAGAAGAAACACCTGCAGAAGAACCTGCAGAAGAAGCTCCAGCAGAAGAAGCTCCAGCAGAAGAACCTGCAGAAGA
>CAYZYM010000092.1:0-8801 GCA_964482595.1 uncultured bacterium
ACTCAAAATATTAAACATTGTATTATAGGAAGAGATGGAAGACAGTCTGGTAAAGATATATCACAGTGGGTTATTGATTCTTTAACTAAATATGGAGTTAATGTAGATAATTGTGATTTAGCGACTACTCCTACAATGCAATTAATGACAGAAAAAGAACAATATGATGGAGGAATTGTTATTACAGCAAGCCATAATCCATCAGAATACAATGGAATAAAGTTTCTTCAAAAAGATGGCACATTTTTATCTCCAGATCAGTGTAATAATCTATTTGCATCTGTTGATAATCAAGAGACAGTCAAGAAATCAAAATTTATTGGTAAAGTCTCTGTATACAATTCTGCAAACGAAGAACACATTAATAAGGTTTTTGATGCCCATTGTATTGAATCTGACAATATTAATTCTAAGAAATTTAAAGTGGTTATTGATGCAGTCAATGGGGCAGGTTCAGACATTTTACCTCAATTACTTAAATCTTTAGGCTGTGAAGTAATTATGATTAATTGTAATGGAAATGGCAATTTTACTCGTATTCCTGAACCTCTTGCTCCTAATTTGAAAGATTTAGAACGTAAAGTTGTGGAAGTTGGAGCAGATATTGGTTTTGCGACTGACCCTGATGGAGATAGGTTGTCTATAGTTTCTAATAAAGGAGAAGCTATTGGAGAAGAGTACTCTTTAGTTTTAGCCTTTAAAAATTTTATTAAATATGAAAATAGCAGGGTAGTAACAAATTTGTCGACATCACAAATGATTGATAATATTTCATCTGGTTCAATAAGAACTAAAATTGGTGAAGCACATGTTGTTGGAAAAATGAAAGAATTAAATATCCCAATTGGAGGAGAAGGAAATGGTGGCGTCATCCTTAAAGAGGTGCATCTTGGGCGAGATTCTTTGGTCGCTACAGCAATGGTGTTAAATCTTTTATCAAAAGAAAACAAACCAATTAATGAAATGATTAATGAAATTCCTCAATATATTTTTATTAAAGATAAAGTTGATATAGATGATTCAATAGACTTTGATAGCCTTGCTACTCTATTCGATTGTGACGAAATTAATAGAGATGATGGGATTAAATTTAGTTGGCCTAAAAAATGGATTCATATCAGAAAATCCAATACTGAGCCAATAATTAGAATTTTTGCTGAAGCTAAAACGGAAAGTGAAGTAAATAGTTTAATCCAAACATTAAAAGATTATTTAGAATGAAATTATTAGATAAAAAATACTCTTCTTCTGAATTAGAAGATAGATGGTATAAACATTGGTTAGAAAAAGACTATTTTTCTAGTAACCCTTCTGAGAATCACTATACTATTGTCATTCCTCCACCTAATGTAACCGGTAAATTGACCATGGGACATGTATTAAATAATACGATTCAAGATATTTTAATACGCAAAGCAAGAATGGAAGGGAAAAACGCTTGCTGGGTTCCTGGAACTGATCATGCATCGATTGCAACTGAATCAAAAGTAGCAAAAATGCTTCAAGAAAAAGGAATTGATAAAAAAGATATTTCCAGAGAAGAATTTTTAGAACATGCATGGGAATGGAAAGAAAAGTATGGTGGAATCATTATCAATCAGTTACAAAAATTAGGATGCTCTTGCGATTGGGATAAACTCAGTTTTACAATGGATGAAAAGTATTCTGATGCAGTGTTAGAGTCTTTTGTACGACTATTTAAGAAAGGATTAATTTACAAAGGAAACAGATTGGTAAATTGGTGTCCAAAATCACAAACTGCATTAAGTGATGAAGAAGTCATTTTCAAAGAGGTTAATGGTAAGCTGTGGTATATCAAGTATGTATTAGAGAATTCTGATACATTTATTGAGATTGCAACTACAAGACCAGAAACCATGCTTGGTGATGTAGCAATAGCTGTTAACCCATCTGATAAACGTTTTAAAGATTTAGTTGGGACCAATGCTATTTTACCAATTGTAGGGAGAAAAATTCCAATTATCGCAGATGAAATGGTAGATCCAGAATTTGGAACAGGTTGTGTAAAAATTACACCAGCACATGATCCAAATGACTACAATGTCGGATTAAAACATTCGCTTGATATGATTAATGTGATGAATCCAGATGGTTCGATTAATTCAAATGGACCAGAAAGCTATATTGGCTTAACAAGGGAAGATGCAAGAAAACAAGTTATTGATGATTTAAAAAAAGATAACCACTTATTAAAGGAAGAAGACTATTTACACAAGGTAGGATTTTCAGAACGAGGGGATGTACCAATAGAATATTATTTATCAGAACAATGGTTTTTAAAAATGGAAGATTTAGCTAAACCTGCTAGTAAAGCTGTAAAAAATGGCGAGATTAATTTTTATCCCAACCACTGGGTTAAAACTTATGACCATTGGATGGACAATATTCAAGATTGGTGTATTAGTCGTCAACTCTATTGGGGGCATCGTATTCCAGTATGGTATAAAAAAGATGCTGATCGCACTAAAAAAGAAAATTGGTTTGTTTCTACTACTCCTCCAGAAGATATCGAAAACTGGGAACAAGACACTGATGTTTTAGACACTTGGTTTAGTTCTTGGTTGTGGCCATTTGCTGTGCATAATTGGCCAGAAGAAGAAAAAACAAATTATTATCCAACTAGCACCCTAGTAACCGGTCCAGATATCATATTTTTCTGGGTTGCAAGAATGATTATGTCTGGATTTGAATTTATGGGCGATATCCCATTTAAAGATGTTTACTTTACAAGTATTTTAAGAGATGAAAAAGGTAGAAAACTAAGTAAGTCTCTTGGCAATTCCCCTGATCCAATTACATTATTTGAAAAATATGGAACAGATGCAACACGATTTTCAATTATGTTAATGTCTCCTCAAGGATCTGACGTTTATTTTTCTGAAAGCGGTCTTGAAATAGGACGAAATTTTATGAGCAAGATTTGGAATGCAAGTAGATTTATTATGTTAAATCACGATGAATCTTTTAATGAATCAATTAATCATGATGAATTAAGCATTTATGATAAATGGATTTTGAGTGAACTGGATAAAACTATTGAAAAAGTTAATTCATATTATGATTCTTATCAGTTCAATGAAGCAATTAAAACCATTTATGAGTTTACATGGAGTGAATTTTGTGATTGGTATATTGAACTGGCAAAAATTAATTTTCAAAGTGCTGATAAAGACATAAAGAACAATACTTATCTCATATCAAAACACGTTTTGAAAAATGTTTTATTATTATTGCATCCTATTGCTCCATTTATCACTGAAGAAATTTGGAGCTATTTAAAAGATAAATCTGATAACGATATTATAGTCAGTGCATGGCCAGAGTATAATCAAGATAATGTGCTAGACAACATTGATGTTGTTGATACTTTGAAAGACGTAATAACGTCAATACGAACGATACGATCAGAGCTTAATATAGCACCATCTAAAAAAATTGATGTTCTTATATCAATCAATAATCAATCTGATTCTAAATTATTTGAAAAAATAAAAGATACAATCATCGATATTTCAGGAATAGAAAAACTAGAAATGGATATTAATATTGATAAACCAAAAAAATCTGCTGTAGGAATTTGTAAAAAATGTGTTGTTTATATTCCGCTTGGAGATTTAGTAGACACTAAATCTGAAGTTCAAAGACTTAAAAAGCGTCTTAGTGAAATAGAAGGTTTGATTAGTGCAATTCAAAAGAAATTAGATAATAAATCATTTATTGATAAAGCACCTACAGAAATTGTTAATCATGAAAAAAATAAGCTGAATGATTTTATTGTTGAAAGAGATAAAATAATTGACAATATTGCTTTGTTAAAATGAAAAAAGTATTAATACCATTATTTTTATTTACAATTGTCTTTACTCAAGATATTATTTCTTCAGAGAATACTCGAGAAATTACTATTTATAAAGATGGCTTTGCGACGCTAAAAGAGCCTATTATTTGGAGTTTAAAAGCTGGAAAGAATATAACAAGATTCGATAACCTTTCTCCAAATATTGTTTTTGAATCTCCAAATCTTGATTTAGAAGGAGTCCAGGTTCTTTCACAAACAATGAATAGAAATTTTAATTCTAGTGATACATATTTAAAAAATAATATTGGTTCACAAGTTGAAGTAAGATTATCAAATGGCGCTGTTAATCAAGGAAAATTATTAGATATTAATGGTGCAAGCGTTGCAATCAATACAAATAAAGGTTTAATGATTTTTCAAAGAGCAAAAATTGATTTTATCAATTTAAAAGCAAATGATGTTCAAGATAAATTTAGTCCTGAGATTTCGTGGGATATTTTTTCTAGTCAAGATCAAACAGTCTTTGCTGAGTTAACTTATTTGACATCTGGATTTAGTTGGAAACCAATTTACAAATTAGAATTGAATACAAACGATAATAGTGCAATATTAAATGTAGACGCAGAAGTAGTTAACCATTCTAATATTAATCTCTTAGGAATAAATATAAATGTTGTTGAGGGAGAGTTGAATCAAGTGTCTGCTAATCGTTCTCCATCTCTACAAATGCAAACGAGAAGAATTGCAAATAATTCCAATAATAGCAAATTAGGCGATTTCTATATCTTTAATTTAGGGAATAATCTTAATTTAAAATCTCTCGAATCAGTTCAATTCCCGCTAATACCTAAGAGAAGCATATCATATGAAAAGATTTATGTTTTTAGCAATGTAGAAAGAGATCAAAAAGATGAACCGCTTGATATTCAGATTTCTTTTGATAATTCAGAAGAAAACAATTTGAATCTTCCGCTACCATCTGGTGTTGCTTATCTTTACGAGAGAAGTATAGATAATAAATTAAATTTTTTAGCTAAAAATAATATTAGCCAACTGTATAAAGGAGGCAGTGCATCATTTAGCGCTGGTAAAGCATTTGATATAGTTGGGAAAAGAAGAATTTTGAATTATGATCGACAAAGCAATGTTGAAGAATCTACTATTTCTCTTCAAGTAATTAATAGTTCAGCAAAACCAATAAAAGTAAAAGTCATTGAAAAAATTGTTGGGGATTGGGTAGTCAAGCAATCTTCTAGCATGTATATCAAAGATGATGCATCAACAATATATTTTCCATTAGAAATAGGTCCAGAGAGTTCTCAATCAGTTACTTATACCTATAAAAAAGAATGGAAATAAATAAATCTTCTAATTTATTAGAAACACCTGTTCAATATCTAAAAGGCGTCGGTCCAAGAAGAGCAAAAGCTTTTGAATCTATTGAAATCAAGACCTTAAAAGATTTAATCTATTATTTTCCTAGAAAATATTTGGATCGCACAAGCATTCATACCATTGATTCAATTGCAGTAGATTCAGAGGTAAATCTTATTGGCACAGTTCAATCTGTTAGTTTAAGAAAAATGAGAAATGGACAATTTTTAACAGCAAAACTATATGATGATACAGGATCAATCAATTTGATGTGGTTTAAAGGCGTAGATTACATAAAAGATTCATTAAATGACGGAGAAACAATTGCAGTGCATGGTAAAATTAATGAATACAAAGGAAATTTTCAAATTGCACATCCTGAATATGACAAATTAAATGATAATGAAATTACATTAAGTACTGGCTTTGTAATTCCTGTATATCCGTTGACTGAAGAGTTAAAAAAAGTAGGATTAACAAGTCGTAATATGAGAAAAATTATTTATCAGGCATTGAATTCGCTTAACAATATAGATGATCACTTTACAAAGATCCAATTAGATCAGTTTGAATTATGTAGTTTAGATGAAGCAATGCAAAACATACATTGCCCACATAGTATTGAAGAATTAAATGTGGCAACTCATCGTTTGAAATTTGATGAACATTTTTTTCTTCAACTGCTTCTTGCTTTAAGGAAAAAAAAGATTAGTGAAAAATGTTTTAATACAATTGCATTTAAGACTGGAATCTATAATCAAATAATTAAAAACTTAAATTTTGAACTAACAGAAAGCCAAAAAAATGTATTAAAAGAGATTGTAGAAGATTTTTTACTAGAAAAGCCTATGAATCGTATGTTGCAAGGAGATGTTGGATGTGGAAAAACTATTGTTTCGATTCTTGCTTCATCCATTGTTGTGGATAATGATTATCAGGTAGCGATAATGGCTCCTACTGATATATTAGCAAAACAATTGTATAAAAATTTTACTGATAATTTTGAAAACATCGGAATCAAATGTGATCTCCTTGTTGGAAGTTTAAAAAGCAAAGATAAAAAAGAAACATTGGAACGAATTAGCAATGGAGATTCCATGATTGTTATTGGTACTCATGCTTTATTTCAAAAAGATGTTCTATTCAAGAATCTCGGCCTTGTTATTATTGATGAGCAACACCGATTTGGTGTGAATCAGAGAAAAGATCTTTTAAAAAAATGCACAGTGCCAAATTTGTTAGCAATGACTGCAACTCCAATTCCAAGAACATTAGCTATTACATATAATGGAGATATGGATTTATCCATCATTAATGAGCTCCCAAAGAATAGGCCAGATATATTTACATCACAAATTGAAAAAAATAACCTTGCAACTGCTTATGATTTTATTGCAGAAAAAGCAAAAAATAATGAACAATCTATTATTGTTTATCCCTTAATTGAAGAAACTGAAACGCAAGACTTGGAAGCTGCACACCAATCGTATATTAAATTAAAAGATACCGTATTCCAAAAATATGAAGTTGGGCTAATCCATGGAAAGCTTGATTCAGATGAAAAGAATGAAGTAATGAATAAATTTATAAACAATGAAATTCAAATTTTAGTTTCTACAACAGTTATTGAAGTAGGTATTGATAATCCGAATGCTTCTGTTATATTAATTAATAATTGTGAACGTTTTGGTCTTAGTCAAATTCATCAACTCCGTGGAAGAGTTGGTAGAGGATCTTTAACAAGCTATTGTATATTATGCAGTGATAGTGAATCTGAAAATACAAAACAACGATTATCAATACTTTGCAATACTAGAAATGGATTCGAAATTGCTGATGAAGATTTAAAGCTAAGGGGTCCTGGTGAATTTTTTGGTGAAAAACAGAGCGGATTTATTAAATTCAGGATTGCTAATTTAGTTACAGATGGTCCTATTATTAGATTTGCAAGAAAAAAAGCTTTTGAAATAGTGGACAAAGATGAAAATTTAGAGAATTCTGAAAATAAACTAATTCATGACAGGTTTAATTCGGATTATTTAAAACTTTTTTTAAATACAACAGTTAATTAGTGGAGAAAAAAATGACAGAAGAAACATATACTGAAAAACAGCTTTTTGATATGTTAATTTCTCAGTCTGTTTATGGTGTTTGGATTGCACTAGGGAAAATGAAAAACCCTGTTACCGATCAAACAGACGTGGACTTAAGAAGCGCTTCAATTCAAATTGATATGCTTGAAATGATTAATAATCGTATGTCAGCAAGTTTAGATGAAAGCGAAAGTCAATATCTTGATCAAGTTTTATCTGAATTGAAAATGAATTTTGTTGATGAACAAAATAAAGAAAAAAATAGTGACGATAATCCAAAAGATAAAAAATAGTACTGAAAATTCATTAGCATTAGTTTTATTCTTTTTAACATTTATTGTTTATTTCAATACTATGGCTCCAACAGTATCTTTTTGGGATACTGGAGAGTTTATTGCAACTTCTCATATCCTTGGGATTCCTCATCCTCCTGGAAGCCCTTTGTTCTTGTTAATTGGGAAATTTTTTAGCCTTATTCCAATTAGTAGTGATATAGCTTTTAGAGTTAATATATTATCACCAATTTTCAGTGCTCTAACTATTTCTCTTCTTTTTTTAGTTTGTAATCAATTCATAGAAAGACTTAACAATTATACCTCTAGTGATTCTTTTTTAAGGATTAGCTCTTCTTTTATTGCATCGTTGACTTTTGCGTTTACTCATAGCCACTGGTTTAATGCTGTAGAAACGGAAGTATATGCTTTTAGCGGTTTTATAACTGCTTTGGTTGTCTATTTAATATTAATATGGTCTAAAAATAAACATAGAGACCACAATGTCATTTATCTTATGACGATCATTTATCTTTTTGGACTAGGAACTGGAACCCATTTACTTAACTTGCTTACTATACCTTTTATTGCATTAATTATATATTTTTCTATTAATAAATTATCTTTAAAAAATTTCATACTAACTGCATTTGTAGCACTATTTGTTTTTCTTTTAATTCAGAATGGAATTATTAAAGGACTTCCTTCTTTAGCGCTTGAAATTGGATTTTATTCTCTATTTATAATAGTTTTTGGTATTTCTTATTTAGCATACAGAAGTATCAAAAATAATAATACCCCTAGATCTATAGTCAGTATATCAATTCTATTAATTATAATCGGGTATTCTACATACTTTACTATATTTATTCGTTCTGGTCAAAATCCAGCAATCGATGAAAACAATCCTGAAACCATCGAGCAAGCAATTTCTTATTTAAACAGAGATCAATATGGATCTATGTCTTTTTTACCGAGAAAATTTGATAATATTCCATCAAAGATATCAGTAGTAGGAAAACCTGTTTATAAAAATCTTGAATTTGCCACTTACCAAAATCGTGATTATGCGTTTTACGAGCCATCGAAGCAAATTAATTTCTTATTTAGCTATCAAATTAAAAAAATGTATATAAGATATTTCTTATGGCAATTTGCTGGGAAAGGATCTGTTGATGATTCATTCGTATCTTCTTTTGGAGCAAATAAAAATCAGGATGGAGTTGACTGGAGCCAATTTGG
>CAYZYM010000093.1:0-10772 GCA_964482595.1 uncultured bacterium
AGATTTACTCAAGCTGGCTCTGAAGTTTCAGCGTTATTAGGTAGAATGCCTTCCGCAGTTGGATATCAACCTACTTTATCTACTGAAATGGGAGATTTGCAAGAACGAATTACTTCAACAAAAAAAGGATCTATTACATCTGTTCAAGCTATTTATGTTCCTGCAGATGATTTAACTGATCCTGCTCCTGCAACTGCTTTTGCACACTTAGATGCTACATCAGTTTTAGAAAGAAAAATTGCAGAATTAGGTATTTATCCTGCGATTGATCCATTAACATCTACATCAAGAATTCTTGATCCTAGAGTAGTGGGAGACAGGCACTACAATATTGCTAGATCTGTTCAAAGCACTTTACAACAATATAAAGATTTGCAAGATATCATCGCAATTTTAGGTATGGATGAGTTGTCTGATGAAGACAAGTTAGTTGTTTCTAGAGCACGTAAAATGCAAAAGTTTATGTCTCAACCTTTCTTTGTTGCTGAACAATTTACTGGTTTAGAAGGTAGATATGTTAAGCTAGAAGATTCTATTGCAGGTTTTGATGCAATACTTAATGGTGAAGTCGATGATTTACCAGAAAATGCATTTTCTTATGTTGGATCCATTGATGAAGCAATCGAAAAAGGCAAGAAATGACAAAATCGTTCCAATTAGACATTATAACGCCTACTCAATCGTTTATATTCGAAGATGTCATTTATGTTGAATGTCCTGGGTCTGAAGGATATTTTGGAGTACTGAAAAACCATACAAATTCAATTATCGATTTAAAAGAAGGAGTTATATCAGTAAAAACCAATGATAATACCATTCGATTTAATTGTACTGCTGGCATTGCTGATATTAATTCTGATCCTTCTGATGATTTACCTGATAAAGTGCTATTGCTTGTCGAAAATGTAGAACAATTAAAGGAATAATTGTTAGATTAAAAAATATGTTTTCTAGAACTAATAATTGTGGTGAGCTTAATAAAACTCATATTGGCTCAAATGTGCTACTTTGTGGATGGGTCAATTCTTTACGCACTCATGGTAAAATAATTTTTATTGATATTAGAGATAGGTATGGAAAAACTCAGATAATACTCGATAAAGATGATCTTATTGATAAAGGCAATTCACTTTCAAATGAAGATGTTATTAGTATATCAGGCACGGTTAGTGCCAGAACAAAAGATTTTATCAACAAAGAAATAGCTACCGGAGAAATTGAAGTAATAGCTGATACGCTCAACATACTAAGTGTATCTGACCCTCTTCCTGTGCCTATACATGATAGAGAAGCTTCAACAGAAGAACAGCGATTAAAATATCGTTATCTTGAATTAAGAAATAAAACTTTACAAGATAATCTTATTAAAAGACATCATGCGGCTCAAGTGGTAAGAAATTTTCTTTCAAAAAAAGATTTTATAGAAATTGAAACACCTGTATTAATGAAATCTACACCGGAAGGGGCTAGAGATTATTTGGTGCCTAGTAGAGTACATCATGGAAAATTCTATGCTCTTCCACAATCTCCACAAATGTATAAACAGTTATTTATGATTTCTGGTCTTGATAAATATTTTCAAATTGTTAAATGTTTTAGAGATGAAGATTTGCGATCAGATAGACAGCCAGAATTTACACAAATTGACCTTGAGATGAGTTTTGTTGATGAGCCAGATGTTAGAAATCTTGTCGAAAGTTTGATTACTACTGTTTTTAAAGAAGTGAATGATGTTAAAATTAAGAAACCATTTCCTGTCTTAACATATAATGATTCTATCAGAAGGTATGGCACAGATAAACCAGACTTAAGATATGATATGGAATTAAATGATTTCAAAGAATTTTCTAATAAATCTGATTTTAAATCTTTTCAAGATCTGGAATATGTATCAATGTTATCAGTTGAAAATCCAGGATTTTTTTCGAGAAAAATTATTGATGAATTAGATAATTATGCTAAATCACTTGGTGCAAAAGGTTTAGCTTGGATGAAATGCAAAAATAATGCATTAGATGGAGGTATTTCTAGATTTTTTGATACCAAGCTCCAATCAGATATTATATCTAATTATCAATTAAAGGATAACTCAATATGTTTTATGGTTGGAGATAATTCAAAGTTAGCATTAAAAGTTTTAGGGTCAGTAAGAACAAAGATTGCTGAAATGTTAAATCTTTGTGACAATACAATATTAAAACCCGTATGGATTGTTGATTTTCCTCTATTCGAGTGGGACGAAAAAGAAAAACGTTTTGAATCTGTGAACCATCCTTTTACAGCTCCTAAAGATAGTGATATAGATAAACTTTCTTCTAGCCCAGAAAGTGTTATATCTAAAGGCTATGATATTGTTATTAATGGGTATGAAGTTGCAGGAGGTTCTATTAGAATTCATGATAATGAAATGCAAAAACAGATTTTTGAGATTATGAATATGAAAGAAGAAGAAATTAATGAAAAATTTGGATTTTTTATTGATGCTCTCAAATTTGGAACTCCACCACATGGTGGAATCGCATTTGGTTTTGATAGATTAGTCATGTTATTGTGCGGAGTTAACAATATTCGAGATATTATTGCATTTCCTAAAACTACTTCTGCATCAGCCTTGATGGAAGAAGCTCCTAATACTATTTCTGAAACACAATTAAATGATTTAAATATATCTATCAATAAAAATGAAAAAGACATTTGAAATCAGAGGGGTAGATCTTATTTCATTGTATGGAATTGATGATCAAAATATTGTTTTTATAGAAAAAAGTCTTCCTATTACTATAGATATACGTGGCGATAATCTATTCTGTCAGGGATTAAAAAAAGATATTGATAATTTTTCTGTTGTTTTAAGTCATATGATCGAATCTGTCAAAAAAGGTAACAATCTTACCACTAAAGATATAAAACAACTTCTAACTATAAATGTTAAAGACTTAAATCCTAAGAATAATATTGATGATGTGCTTTTTTATGGGAAAAAAGGACCTATCTATGCCAGAAGTGATGGTCAAAAAAATTTACTAAAATCATTATTTGATAATGATATTGTTATATCTGTCGGACCTGCAGGTACTGGTAAAACTTTTTTAGCTGTGGCCCATGCGGTATCATTGTTAGAGAAACATGAGATTGATAAAATTGTATTATGTAGGCCGGCTGTAGAAGCTGGAGAGAGCTTAGGTTTTCTTCCTGGCGATTTACGCGATAAAATTGATCCATATCTTGCCCCTCTTTATGATGCATTGAATGATTTGCTACCAAAAAATAAAGTTCAGACCCTAGTCAATAATAATATTATTGAAATAATTCCTTTAGCATATATGAGAGGAAGAACTATTAATAGGGCAGCAATGATTCTGGATGAAGCACAAAATGCATCTCCTATACAAATGAAAATGTTTTTAACAAGATTAGGTATAGAATCCAGAGCAATTATTACAGGAGATATATCACAAATTGACTTACCTAAAAAAACTAGTTCTGGACTAGTTCAAGTATTAAAGATTTTAAAAAGTATTAAAGGGATTGGAATTGTTAAATTAAACGAAAATGATATCACAAGGCATGATTTAGTAAAAGATATTATTAATGCATATTCTAAAGTTAAAAAATAGAAAAAAAGGATTTATTATGACTAAAGTATTTGAACATATTTCTGAAAAAGACCATGAACAAATTGTTTATTGCAATGATCCAAGTTCTGGTTTAAAAGCAATTATTGCAATTCATAACACAGCTCTTGGTCCTGCTTTAGGTGGTTGTAGAATGTATCCTTATAAAAATGAGGAAGACGCCTTAATTGATGCTCTAAGACTGTCAAGAGGTATGACTTATAAAGCATCAATTGCTAATCTAAATGTAGGAGGAGGGAAAGCAGTTATCATTGCAGATCCAAAAAAGGATAAATCCGAAGTATTATTACGTTCTTTTGGAAAATTTGTTGATAGCTTAAATGGTAAGTATATCACAGCAGAAGACGTTGGCATGTCAGTTCATGATATGGAATTTATAAGAATGGAAACTGATCATGTAACTGGCATTAAGAGAGCAATGGGAGGAAGTGGAGATCCATCAATATTAACTGCTCTCGGTCTTTATGTTGGAATGCAAGCTGCTTTAAAAAAGAAACTCAATATTAACTCAATGAAAGGATTAAAAGTTGGAATTCAAGGGTTAGGAAAAGTTGGTTATTATCTATGTGAAAATCTTAAAAAAGATGATGTCAAAATTTATGGTTACGATATTGATAAGGGTAGATTAGATCAAGCAGTCGAAGATCATGGTGTGATCCCTGTATCTAACGATGAACTGTTATCTATGGATTTAGATATATTTTCTCCTTGTGCATTAGGAGCAGTAATTAATCCTTCGTCTATAAAGACATTGAAATGCGCTGTTATTGCTGGCGCTGCAAATAATCAACTAGAAGAAGAATCTAGGGACTCAAAACTCTTATCAAAAAAAGGAATAATGTATGTTCCAGATTATGTTATTAATTGTGGAGGGTTGATGAATGTTGCAAATGAACTTCAAGGCTACAATAGAGATAAAGCAAAATATCAAGTCGAAGGAATCTATTACATCTTAATGAGAATTTTTGACTACGCCTTGTCTAATAATATATCAACATTGGAAGCAGCAAACCACCTTGCTGAAAGAAGGATTGAAGAATTTGTAAGATGGAATCATAAATGGATAGAAAAATAATAATTAACAATGACTAATAAACAACAACGAAAAAAAGCAAGAGAAGCGGTTTTACAAGCACTTTATGCCATTCATCTATCAAGCGAAGATCAAGAAAAAGTTCTGAGCGATATTAATGAACGATATAATTTTGATGCACTTACTAAAGAATTTGTTGATGAATTGTTTAAGAATACCATCAATAATCGTGAAATATTAGATACAAAGATTGAGACAGCGTTAGAAAATTGGGATATTGAAAGAATTAATGTTATAGATAGATTAATAATGCAAATGGCAATTTGTGAGATGATATCTTTAGGAAAATATGAAATACCTTATCAGGTAACTATTAGTTCTGCAATTGAAAATGCAAAAAAGTTTAGTTCTGAAGACAGTACAGCATTTGTAAATGGTATTTTAGATTCTATACATAAGACATTATAATAAAATGAGTTTTTTAAAAAAAATATTTGGAACAAAATCAGATCGAGAAATCAAAAAGATTTCTCCTATTGTTAAAGAGATTAATTCAATTTATGATAGCCTAGAAGGGAAAAATGAAGATTATCTTATACAACGTACAAAAGAATTACAAAACAAAGTTATTGAAAAAATCTCCAACAAAGAGCAAGAACAACTAGATGGATTAGATGAAAGAAAAGATATACAAAAAGCACGACGCGAAATAGAAAAAAATGTTTTGTCGGAAATATTACCTGAATGTTTTGCATTAGTAAAGCATGCATCACGACTCTTGTGTGGAAAAAGTTGGGAGGTAGTAGGTCAAACAGTTGACTGGGAAATGATTCCTTACGATGAACAATTGATTGGCGGAATAGTGCTACACAATGGTAAGATATCTGAAATGAAAACTGGTGAGGGTAAAACTTTAGTTGCTACTATGCCTATTTATTTAAATGCATTATCAGGTCGAGGAGTACATGTTGTTACTGTAAATGATTATTTAGCGCAACGCGATGCACAATGGATGGGAAAATTATTTGAAACGCTGGGACTATCTGTGGGATATATATTGAATTCTATGAGCCCAGATGAAAGAAAACAAGCATATGCTTGTGATGTTACTTATGGAACTAATAATGAATTTGGTTTTGATTATTTGCGAGATAATATGACTATTGATCCTGAACATTTAGTTCAAAGACCTCATCACTATGCGATTATTGATGAAGTTGATAGTGTTCTTATTGATGAAGCAAGAACTCCATTAATAATTTCTGGTCCTGTTGAAACCACTATTAATCAATCTTATGTTGATTTGCGTCGTCCTGTACAATCTTTAGTTCATCAGCAAAATCAACTTGTATCTACATTAGTAAGAAAAGCAGAAGAATCTCTTAAGACAGATAATCCGTCGCAAGATGATATTGATAATGCTGGAAAATTATTGTTACAAGCAAAGAGAGGTTTGCCAAAACATAAAATGTTACAGAAAATATTTCAAGAACAAGGAAATCTAAAATTAGCTAACAAAATTGAGTCTGAATATATTGCCGAAAAAAAACTACATGAACTTGATGAAGATCTTTATTTTTCAATTGATGAACATTCTAATAGTGTTGATTTATCGGACAAAGGAAGAGAGTCTCTTTCACCTGATAATCCAGAAGCTTTTACAATTCCTGATTTAGGAGAAATGTTAAGTGATATTGATGATGATGCTTCATTGTCAGATGATCAGAAACAATTAAATAAAGAGAAAGCTTATCAATTACATTCTGAAAGAAGCAGTAAAATTCACTATCTCAATCAATTGCTTAAAGCCTATACTTTATTTGCTAAGGATATAGAATATGTTGTGCAAAATGGGCAAGTATTAATTGTTGATGAATTTACAGGCAGAATTCTTCCAGGTAGACGATTCAGTGGAGGATTGCATCAAGCGCTTGAGGCAAAAGAAAATGTGAAAATTGAAAAAGAAACTCAGACTCTTGCTTCAATTACAATACAAAATTATTTTAGAATGTATGATAAGCTATCTGGAATGACTGGAACTGCAGATACTGAAGCTCCTGAATTTGAAAATATTTATAATCTAGGAGTCACTGTAATCCCAACACATCAACCTGTCATAAGAAAAGATCATGATGATGCAATCTATAAAAATAAACGCGCAAAATATAAAGCAGTGATTAATGAAATATCCGTTTATTATCAAAAAGGACAACCAGTTTTAATTGGCACTATTTCTGTTGAGGTATCAGAACTGTTATCAAAAATGTTAAAGCAAAAAGGAATTCCTCATAACGTATTAAATGCAAAACATCATCAAAGCGAAGCAGAAATAGTTACAAAAGCAGGATTAAAGCAAGCCATTACTATTGCGACTAACATGGCTGGACGAGGAACTGATATTAAATTAGGTGAAGGGGTGGAAGAATTAGGCGGTTTACATATCATTGGAACATCAAGACATGAATCAAGACGTATTGATTTACAGTTACGCGGTAGATCTGGAAGACAAGGAGATAATGGTTCTTCAAAATTCTATGTTTCATTAGAAGATGATTTAATGAGATTGTTTAATATGGAAGCAGTAGCAGGTGTAATGGATCGCATGTCTTACGATGAAGATCAAGAACTAAGTGCTGGATTACTTAATCGTGCTGTTAGTAATGCTCAAAAAAAGGTAGAAGAAAGAAATTTTGGGATTAGAAAACATTTGCTAGAATACGATGATGTCTTAAATCAACAGCGTGAAATAATATATGATTTAAGAAATAAAGCTCTACTTTCAGAATCGATTAAACCATCAATTCAAGAATTTATATATGATTTCATTGATAATATTTTTGATAGTTTAGATATAAATGATATCAAAAATTGGGATTGGCAGAGCATTAATCAAAGTCTTATGTCCTATTTATTGATAGATGTGAATAAATCAGATTTTGAAAATGTTGAAGGCAAAGATCAATTAGTGAGTCAAGTTTATGATATCGCTATTGATTATTATGATAGAAAAGAAGAATTGATTCCATCGGAACTACTTAGAAATCTAGAAAAGTTTGTTGTATTGCGTACTATTGATGAAAAATGGAGAAATCATTTGTTGGCAATGGATCAATTAAGAGAAGGAATAGGCCTTAGAGCATTTGGACAAAAAAATCCATTAATTGAATATAAAGCTGAAGCATATAATTTCTTTCAAGAATTAATGATTAGTCTTCAAGAATCAATTATACAAAGAATTCTTCATGCTCAAATGCAGGATTCATCTGATGAAAAACAAACTAGTCCATTAAATAGAAATATACAATTGAGCCGTCCAAACATTCCTAGTATTGCATCTGATGAAAGCACTCAAGATCAACAACAAAATGTTAGTGTACCAAAAACAGATTCAGAAGAAAAAATAGGAAGGAATGAAAAAATTAAAGTAATTGATACAAATGGCAATGAAATTGAGATTAAATTTAAGAAGTTAGAATTTTATTTACAGAGAGGGTATAAACGTGTCGAATAAAAAAGAGAAATTACATTTTTCAACGAAGTCAATTCATATTGGCAATGATGCTGATGAAACTGGTTCTGCTGTTGCGCCAATTCATTTAAGTACAACTTTTAAACAGCCATCATTTGCAAGCACAGAAGAATTTGTTTATTCAAGAGTTGATAGCCCTACAGTTAAGAGGTTAGAAGAGAATCTTGCAATGTTAGAGAATGCAAACTATGCATATGCATTCTCTTCAGGGATGGCCGCTATGACTGCAATTTTTACAATGTTTAAACCAGGCGATCATGTAATTATATCAAAAAACGTTTATGGAGGAGTATTTCGACTCGTTACTAGAGTATTAGATAATAATGGAGTTCATTTTGAATTTCTTGATACTACTGATATTGAAAATATTAAAAAAGCAGTGAATAAAAATACTAAGCTTATTCATCTTGAAACTCCTAGCAATCCTTTATTAGAGCTTGCAGATATTCGTTCTACTTCAGAAATATGTAAAAATAATAATATATTACTCAGTATTGATAATACATTTATGAGTCCATATGGACAAAGACCTTTAGATCTTGGCGCAGACATTGTAATGCACAGTTCTACAAAGTTTATCAGCGGTCATTGTGATGTGCTTAGTGGTGCATTAATGATCAATGATGAAAAAGTATCTGAAAAAATTAAGTTAATTCAAAATACTGGTGGAGCTGTTGTGAGTCCTTTTGATGCATGGTTGCTTTTAAGATCGGTAAAAACTATATCTCTAAGAGCCCAAAAACAATTTGACAATGCAAAATATATTGCAGATTGGTTAGATAATAATCCTAAAGCAACAAAAGTAGTTTATCCAGGCTTACCATCTCATAGCCAGTTTGAACTAGCTTCTCAACAACAATTTTCTCCAGATAATAAGCCAGTATATGGTAGCATGATATCCTTTGAAGTAGATAGTAGTATTGATTTAGATAAATTTGCAAAAAAATTAAATATTATTACTCTTGCTGAAAGTCTTGGAGGTGTGAAATCACTGATTTCTTGCCCATATTCTATGACTCATGCATCTGTTCCAAAAGATGAAAAAATGAAATTAGGTATTACTCCAAATTTGTTAAGATTTTCTGTTGGGATAGAGCATGTTGAAGACTTAATTTCAGAGCTAGATTTTGCCATGAGCGATAATTAAATCTCCTTTTCAAGCAATTTTTTATATATTCCATTTATAGTATGCCGCAGTGGCGGAATTGGTAGACGCGCTGGTCTTAGGAACCAGTACTGCAAAGTGTGAAGGTTCGAGTCCTTTCTGCGGCACTTATGGATATTATACTATTAGGTGGAATTATTCTTGGTGCGCTTGTATTGTTCATCACAGAATTGTTTCCAATTGATGTCACAGCACTTGTTGTATTAGGTTTATTATTAATTTTTGGACTTGTTACACCTGAGCAAAGTTTATCAGGATTTTCAAACCCAGCTGTTATTACTATAGCATGTCTTTTTATCTTAAGCTATGCACTTCAGAAGTCACATGTATTAGAATATGTAATAATTAATATTAATAAGATAATCGATAAGTCACAGGCATTAGGAATGGCTGCCTATTTATTTTCTATTGGTATTGCTTCTGCGGTTGTTAATAATACAGCAATTGTTGCTATATTTATGCCTGTTACTATTCGTTTGGCTGATAAGTACAATATTAGTCCATCAAAAGTATTGATTCCATTAAGCTATGCAGCAATTTTAGGTGGCACATTAACTCTAGTTGGTACTTCAACAAATTTAATCGTTAATTCTGTTCTAGTTCAATCATCTGAATTATCACTTGGAATGTTAGAATTTGCAAAATTTGGAGTTATTAAGTTTGTTATTGGTTTAGTATATATCTTTACATTGGGCTACAAGCTTTTACCTTCTAGAATTGCGAAGTCATCAAGTATAGAAGACTATAGTTTAGATGGTTATTTGACAGAATTTAAAGTTAATGCAGACTCTCCTTTAAACGGGAAAACATTACTGGAAAGAAAAATTAATGAAAATTATGATGTTATTGTTCTTGATGTTTTAAGGCAAGGCGAAATCATTGCTTCTAATCTTAGAAGTTTAACTATACAAGAAGGGGATGTTCTTTTTGTTAAAGGATCTTTTGATAATTTTCAGCGATTAAAAGAAATTGAAAATCTTGCTTTATTAGCTGATGAAAAATTAACGCAAGAAGAATTAGAACAAGAAGATCATATCATAGCAGAATGTTTAATTACTGATAATTCTGAATTGATTGGACAAAATCTTCAGGAAGCAAATTTTAGACGTACTTTTGGAAGCTTTGTACTTGCAATAAGAAGAGAAGGAGAAGTGATCAGAAGGAAACTTGCTCAATTTGTTCTAAAACCATTTGATACTTTGTTGGTATACGGACCAAAAGATCGCGTTAATCAACTTGCATCAAAAGAAGGGTTTATTGTATTAGGAAAAGTAGATGCTTCTCTTGATAGTCATCCTTTATGGTGGCTAAGTCCATTTGCAATATTATTCGCGGTAATAATGGCTATTTTTAACATTCTTACAATTGTAGAGGGTGTCATATTGGGCGTAATTGCATTATTGCTTGCAA
>CAYZYM010000094.1:0-2128 GCA_964482595.1 uncultured bacterium
AATATTGTAGATCCAATCACACCTCCCAGCAAACCAGCATAAGTTTTATTAGGACTGATAGAAGGAGCAATCTTTCTTCCTCCAATTAAATTGCCAAAAATATATGCAAATGTATCATTTAGCATAACTCCACAAAATAGCATTAAAGTAAAATAGGAGCTTAATTGATTGTCAATATCTCTTAACAAAAACAAGCATGATAAACTAAGACACACATATACCATTCCTAAAACCCACCAAAGAACAGAATTAGCTTCTTCTCTTTTTAAAGATAAAAATTCTATAAAAGCCATGATTGTGAAGAATCCCACAAAAAGATAGAAAAGTATTCCTCCTGTTAAAATAATCCAAATAGTAAGAGGAAAACCTACAAAATATATTGGCAATCTTGAACTGAGAGAACTCATGCAAGAAAATAAGTATAGTTCTTTATTATACCAAAAGCTTAATCGCTTTTGGAATCACTTCTGTTGTAACCTTGCTACTTTTAATTAAATCTCCATCTAGATTAAATAAAGACTCACCTAAAGCGTCTATTTTAAGAGAAGTAGCTTTTTTCATATGTACGTAAGGCAAATGAATGTGCTCGCCTTTAAAAACTTTTAAAAAAATGTTCATTAACTGCATTCTACTAACATCATTCTTTACTATAAAAATATCCATTACGCTATCAAAAAATCCTCCATTTGGAGCTGCTTTCATACCTTTTCCAGTATGAATACTGTTGCATCCAACAATAAATGCGCATTCAATATCAAAGGTTTCACTATCAATTGTTACTTTTGCATTATAAAAAGATCTTTGCATAAGCTTAATGATTGATGCAACATCATAACGTATTGTACCTAAAAATCTTAATTGTTCAGCCAAGAGGTTTGCATAAGAAAACATACCCCATCCGATTATACTAACACTTAAACGTACTTCATCATCAAAAACTACCTTATTAACATCCATTAATTGAATGTTATTCTGCAATGCCCTATCTACTGCATCAACATAGTCAAGACAATCAATATCATGCATGACTGAGTTACCAGAACCTGTCGGAATAACACCAATCGGAGTATCATTCAATAAATCTGCTCTATACAATCCATTAATCACTTCATTGACAGTGCCATCGCCCCCGAAAATGAAAACTCTATTAAATTGATTTGGTTTTATCTTTGAAAGAAAATCCATAGCATGACCTGAATATTCAGTAACAAGTAATTCCGGAGAAAAACCTGCTTCTTTTATCTTATGTTCTATATCATGATATGATTTGAGAGATTTTTTTAAACCGCTAACAGGATTAACTATACAAAGAATAGAATTCATATTTATTTATAATATTTATTATCACCAAGCTTAATTACATCAATGCGAACTTTCGTTGTTCCTTCATTTACAAATCCTAGCTTTTGAGCAGCTTTGTATGATAGATCTAATATTCGTCCTTTTTTAAATGGTCCACGATCATTTATAGTAAGTCTAATTGATTTTCCATTATTTAAATTTGTGACTTTAACTCTTGTGCCTAAAGGTAATGTTTTATGTGCAGCACTAACTTTATACATATTAAATTTTTGACCATTTGCTGTTAATTTTCTATGAAATTTTTTTCCATAATATGAAGCAATTCCTATCTGCACTTCAGGATGATTGCGTATTGCTTCAATCTCTTTACGGCTCATTCCATCAGAATTAATATAATCACCATGGGCAATAGTTGGGCCACAGCTAGAAAGGACTAAAGAGGTTGCTATGATTAATATTTTATGATTCATGAGATAATTTATTATTAATCTGTGGGATTATAAATGGATCAGTTACTAACTGACTAGCCATTCCTATTAAAGTTGCGCCATAATCAATTAGAGATTTTACCTGTCTATAATTTCCAACACCTCCTGTAGCAATAATTGGAATCCTAAAATTATCATTTATTAATTTCACCCTTTCTAGAGTATTGCCAAATAAGGGATGTCCACTCAGTCCTCCCCCTGGTTTTGAAAAATGATGTTCTTTTAATCCAACTGACTCAGCTAAGACATACCGAGTATTCCCCACATTAATTGCGCTCTTTTCTAGAGAAGATAAAAGCTCACATATTTTTAATATTTCATTATCATTACTATCAGGA
>CAYZYM010000095.1:0-4293 GCA_964482595.1 uncultured bacterium
TTGTGCAAAAGACATCGACACTAACAATATTAAAATAGCTATTTTTTTATACACTTTATTCTCCTTTAGTATGTTTGTCCAAATGTTATTGTATATTCCCATCCATTAGGGTTACCATCACCTGTAATATCATCAAAACCATATCCCATATCAAATCCCAGTAGTCCAATGCCTGGCATAAAGAATCTGATACCTACACCAGCAGATTTCTGCATGGATAGAGGACCATATCTTTTTAAATAAAATGGCTCTGACATATTGCTTGTATTCCAAACATTGCCCATTTCTGCAAATGTCATAAAATAAATGACAGGATTCTCAGATAATGGAAATCTTAATTCTGTAGTAACTTTTGCCATTGCATTCCCACCAACAGCTTGACCAGAAGCAGTTGTTGGGCCAATAGAGTTGTCAGGATAGCCCCTGAGAGCATTTCCGTATGGAATACCATTTCCTCCCATAATAAATCTTTCATCAAATGGAATGAAGCTTTGGGTATCACTGTCTACATTTAATGTTTTAATAACCCCAACTTTCAAAGAACTAAATAATACAAATTTAGAAAATGTAGGCGAAAACGAGTCTAAATTCAACACATGCTTTTGAAAGTTCTCATTCCCTCCTAAAAAACCACCAGAATAGGTTGTTTCAACTTGAAATTTTGAACCTCTTGTGGTGAATTCTGCGCGATCTCTACTGTCTCTTGCAATAACCTGTGTGAGACTAACACCTCTTGTAGTCTGTAGTCCCCCAATATATGAATCAATATCTGCTTGCGATCCATCATATTCTTTTTCTACAATACTTGCAGACCACATTACACGGAAAAAATCATCTGGCCACTCTAATCTTCTACCAAAACTAAAAGAGGCGCCTGCTACTGTGAAATCTAATGGGAAATAATAATTTGTTGATGATCCTCTGTAAGAATAAAATAAAGATCCTCCAATCAAATATGGACTATCATTAATCATCGGATCCTGAAATGTTAAATTAAAAGATCTATACTTTGAAGGATCTTGATTAGAATAAAATGAAAAATTTGTTCCTGTGCTCATTCCAATATTAAATTTCTGACCACGTCCCATAAAATTATCAAACTCAATTCCAGCTCCACCTGTAATGCCATATTCACCGGTGAAACCAAGATTCGCGTTAATTCTTTGAGTTGATTTTTTTTCTTCGACAATAAAATCGAGGTCAACCTGATCATCTGAAACTTGACTAACATCTGGGATAACATTATCAAAATAATTCAAGATCCATACATCTCGTTGGCTACGCATTAATTTTGACCTACTAAAAACATCACCTGGAAAAAGTTTCAGCTCTCGTCTGATAACGTTTTCTCTTGTTTTTTCATTCCCAGAAACAAAAATATTATTTATATATACTTTTTTCCCTTCACTAAAAAGAAAATTGATATCTAACAAGTTATCACCAACAGGGAGGATTTCTGGATTAACATTGCTAAAAATATAACCTCTATCATTGTAAACGCTCATCATGCTTTCAAAAACAGCTTTTTCGAAATCTTCTTGAGAATAAGAATCTCCTTTTTCTAACCCTAAAAGAGTTCCCAGCTCCTCAGAGCTCGCTATTTTATTCCCTTCAAAAGTAAAGTTGCGATATTGATATTTTTCACCTTCAGCAATAGTGATAACAAGATTTAATGAGTTGTTTTCTTCATCAACAGTGAGAGTCTCTTCAACTACGTTAAAGTCGCGATAGCCTTGATTTTGATAAAATGCTGTTAAAAGAGCTTTGTCTTCTTCTAATAGTTTATTATTAAAGCTTTTTACCCAAAAATTATACCATTTTCTTTCTTTAGTTTCTTTCAGCTCTTTTTTTAGTTTTCTTTCCGAAAAATTATTGTTGCCTTCAAATGTGATATTTTTCAAACGAAATTTTTCATTTTCCTTAATAGTAAAAATTACATCTCGTGCATAAGCATTGCGTACGAGAGTGTCTTGTGGAGCTTCAATAGATGGTTCAACCTCTACATTGAAATAACCATCTTCTTGATAAATTTCTTTGATTTTATTTGATGAAGTATAAAGCGAACTTGGTCTAATTCTTTGGCCGATCTTTAAATCAAGCTTATCAAGGAATCTTCCCTCTCGCATCGAGTTCCCACGAAATATAATATTATTTAAAGTGGGGCTTTCTACAACATTAATAGTTATTTCAACCCCATATTGTGATTCATTGTTTAATACAATGTCAATATCATCAAATAAATTTAAATCCCACAACCGTGTCAGTGCTGTAGAAATATCTGCACGCTGAATCTTTGTTCCATCTCTTAACCCAGCAGAATACTTGATCATTTTATCAGACGTGGTAGCGTTACCTTCAATATTCACTCTATATAGATTGACTTCTTGTGCAAATCCAAGAGTAAATAATAAAATACCAATTAAGTAATATTTAATTTTCATCTTCCTCTAAAACTTTGCCATATTTTCTTGTTCTACTGCTAAAATCATTTAATGCAGAAGTTAAATCATCTTCTCCAAATTCAGGCCAATTTTTTTCACTTATATAAATTTCTGAATATGCAGATTGCCATAATAAAAAATTGCTTAGCCTACGTTCTCCACCAGTTCTAATAATTAAATCAGGATCTGGAGTATTAGGAGAATACAAATAATCTCTAAATGCATCCTCGTTAACATCTTGTTTATTTGATGCAAGAATTTTATTAGTAGCATCAATAATTTCTTGACGACCACTGTAACTTAAAGCCAGCGCTAAAGTAAGCCCAGTATTGTTTTTAGTTTTACTAATTGTATCCATAATCAATTCTTGTAGATTGCTTGGCATTTCCTCTATTTTACCAACGATTTGAAAGACAATATTGTTCCTATTTAACTTTTCTAATTCACTTTTCAAGCTCGATGATAACAAAGACATTAAACCATCAACTTCTTTTTTTGGTCGATTCCAATTTTCTTTAGAAAAAGTATATAATGTAAGGTAAGGAATTTTCAATTGCGCACAAGATTCAACTATCGTTTTAACTGTTTCTACCCCTTGTATATGCCCAGAAATGCGTTCCATGTTTTGATTTTCTGCCCATCTACCATTTCCATCCATTATAATACCAATATGAATTGGTAGATTATTGGAATCAATTAAACTCATAATAGTGTTACTTTCTTTGCTAATTCAATAAAGATCTTTTTAATTTCAGATTCAGTTTCTTCAAAAACGATTGGGTTTCCACTATCAATAGAACGCATCAGGTCGTTTGAATAAGGAATTTCTCCTAAAAATGGAATTTCTAACCTTTGACTTTCACTTAAACCGCCGCCTTCTTTAAACAGATTAAATCTTAAATTAAAAGACATGTCATTATTCAATGATATTTTTTCATCATTAATATACAGTTCAATATCTGCCTGTGATGTATCTTCAATTTTTAATTTTCCATCAATATCCATATAGGACATATTTTCGATAACCCCTAAAAGAGGGGTATCAACTTTTTTAAACATATCAGCACCTTTACGCACGTCAGCCAATGCAATGTCATTTGGTGTTGTAACAATAATAGCACCATCTAGTGGTATTTTTTGTGATAATGTTAATTGTACATCACCTGTCCCTGGTGGTAAGTCTAATATTAAGTAATCTAAATCCCCCCAATAAACGTCTCTAAAAAATTGTTCTGTCATTTTTGCAACAAGAGGGCCTCTCCATACTACAGGAGCTTCATTTCCACTAACAAAACCAAAGCTCATTAGTTTTAAATTATTTTTTTGAAGAGGGATGATTTTTTTTTCTTCATTGATTTCTGGATTTTGATTAATACCCATTGTTATAGGCAATGAAGGACCATAAATATCAAGATCAAGCAATCCCGTCTTTTTACCAGATACTGATAATGCAGCTGCTAAATTTAATGCAATAGTAGATTTTCCTACTCCGCCCTTTCCGCTAGCAACAGCAATAATTTTTCCTATATTACCTTCTACGTTTGCATGCTTATTAGATGTATCAACTGTTTTTCGTGGTGGGCTATCCAGTATTTTAACTGTTATATCATATTCGTCATTGGCAAGACAAGATTTGATGTCTTGCACTAGTTGATCTTTTTTTTCAGAATTAGATGAAGAAACTGATAAAAGCAAAGTAATGGTTTTGTGATCGAAAATAATATCTTTAATCATCCCAAAAGAAACAATATCTCTATTAAAACCAGGATAATTAACAGTTTTTAATTTTTCTAATATTTGATTTTTATCCATTAGTTTGGCCAATAAATATATTCATCACCTTTTTTGTAGT
>CAYZYM010000096.1:0-10821 GCA_964482595.1 uncultured bacterium
AAGGAAAGACTGTTACTGTTTCTGGTTCTGGGAATGTTGCACAATATGCTTGTGAAAAATTAATTGAATTAGGAGCTAAACCTGTCACTTTATCAGATTCTAGCGGTTTTATTTATGATCCCGATGGCATTACTCAAAAGAAGTTAGAGTATGTAAAGAAATTAAAAGCAGTGAGTTCAGCTAGAATATCTGAATATGCAAAGAAATATAAAGTAAAATTTGTTCCTAATAAAAATCCGTGGAGTATCAAGTGCGATATTGCATTGCCTTGTGCTACACAAAATGAATTGGATTTAAAAGATGCTAAACAACTAGTGAAAAATGGTTGTTATGTTGTTGCAGAAGGCGCAAATATGCCTTCTACGACAGACGCAGTCCATCATTTTGTCAAAGAAAAAATATTATTTGGTCCTGGGAAAGCAGCCAATGCTGGTGGAGTTGCTGTGTCTGGCATCGAAATGAGTCAAAACAGCACAAGGATTCCATTAACGAGAGAGCAAGTGGATAAATTGCTAAAAGATATTATGGATAAAATCCATACTACATGCGTTAAATATGGAACTCAAAAGGGATTTGTTAATTATGTTGACGGTGCTAACATCGGCGGATTTGTTAGAGTTGCAGATTCTATGGTTGATCAAGGCGTTATATAATTTCTTTCCATAAATATTAAAATTCTATGTTGCGTAAACTCAAATCTTTTGATCTTCAATCACAACGTATTTTAATTCGAGTAGATTTCAATGTACCTATCAAGAATGATACAGTTGTTGATGATTATAGAATCAGGAAAACAATTCCTACCATTAAATATTGCATAGATCAAGGGACAAAAGTTGTTCTAATGTCTCATTTAGGTAGGCCAAAAGGCAAAATAGATTCAAAATTTTCTCTAATGCCTGCAGGTGAAAAATTAGCCGAATTATTAGAAATGCCTGTAAAATTTTCACATGATTGTATATCAGATGATGCCATTAATGTTTCACAAAATTTGCAGTCTGGCGAAGTCCACCTCCTTGAGAATCTGCGTTTTTACAATGAAGAAATTGATAATGATAGCCAATTTTCTATGAATTTATCTAAACATGGAGAAATTTTTATCAACGATGCATTTGGAACAGCTCATCGTGAACATGCATCAAACGTTGGCATTGTTAAGCATTTTACGAACAAAGGAATAGGTCTCTTGGTTGAGAAAGAATTAGAATTTTTATCAGAATCACTTCAAGATCCTTCTTTACCGCTTCTATTAATTATTGGCGGGGCAAAAATTGATACTAAGATCGATGTAATTAACCGCTTTCTTGGTTTAGCGGATAATATTCTTATCGGTGGAGCAATGGCTAATACTTTTCTAGCTGCAAATGGTTATCATACGGGGAAATCATTAGTAGAATCTGACAAAATAGATATTGCAAAAAAAATATTGCTTAATGCGTCTAAGACAAAAACAAAAATTATTTTACCAACTGATTTCAATGGTGAATTAAATAATCTTGGTAGCGAAGAGTTTGAATATGCTGACAAAGATAATATTAAAGAAAATATGATTTGTGAAGATATTGGAAAGTTGAGTATCGATTTATTTAAGAATTTTATATCTCAATCAAAAACAATCTTTTGGAACGGCACTGTTGGCGTTGCGGAGAATAAAAAATTTGCAGTTGGAACAGAGAGTATTATTGATGAAATTGTCAATAATGAATGTATTTCCGTTATAGGAGGCGGTGATACTATTGCTGCAGTAAGAAACTATGACAATGAATTGATTAGCGCATTTTCGCATGCTTCTACTGGCGGAGGGGCTTGTTTAGAGCTATTATCTGGGAAGAAACTTCCTGCAATAGAAATTTTAGATAAGAAATGAATAGAACAATATTAGCTGCAAATTGGAAAATGTATCTAAATGAGGATACATCCATTGATTTTATAAAAAAGATGAGTTCTGATATAGAATCATTCTCTAACTCAGAAGTTATTCTTTTTCCTTCTCATACATGTATTTCTCAAGTGCAAAAAGAGTTAAAGAATTTAAACGACATAAAAATTGGAATGCAAGATTGCGATATTCATACTAAAGGAGCATACACAGGAGGAGTTTCTCTTCATGGTTTGTCGCATATTGATTTTTGTATTGTAGGGCACTCAGAAAGAAGATTGCTATACAATGAATCAGATGAAGTAGTAAAAAATAAATTAGAAACAGTGATAAGCAATGGTGTGAATGCAATCCTTTGCGTTGGAGAAACGAAAGAGAAAAAAAATGATGGCAATACTTTCACTGTTATTGATGCACAGCTTAGTATATTACCAAAGGACGCAATAAGTAGGCTCACAATTGCATATGAACCTGTTTGGTCTATTGGTTCTGGAGAAGTGCCTTCAAATAAATATATTGAAGATGTTCTTTCTTATATAAAAAATAAATTAAAAAGTTTATATTCAGACGAAATTGTAGAGAAAATCAATTTGCTTTATGGTGGGTCTGTTGATAAAGATAATATCAATAGATTGTTGGAAGTTAAGTTAATTGATGGATTCTTAATTGGCAGCGCTAGCGCTGATTTTGAATCATTTAAAGCAATTGCTGATAAATTAAATTAATAGAGGAATTATGGTTCAGTTTTTAATAGTAGTTCATACACTTGTTAGTATAATGTTGATTGTTGTTATTTTGATGCAGTCTGGCCAAGGAGGCCTTAATTCTATGATGGGCGGCACTGCCACATCTATGTTAGGATCTTCCGGAGCAAATGATTTTATTACAAAGCTTACAACAGGGCTTGGCATAACTTTTATAGCACTTGCTTTGTTGATAGGGATGTTGAGCGGTAGCCCAGACACTGTTAAAGAATCAATTCTTCAACAGAATACTGAATCAAGTGAGACAGAGGTATTACCAGTTGGCGAAGAATATGTGCTTCCTTCTAATACTTTAGAAGAAGAAAGCAAAGATAATAATTAGCCGAAGTGGTGGAATTGGTAGACACGCTAGCTTGAGGGGCTAGTGGAGGAAACTCTGTGTGGGTTCAAGTCCCGCCTTCGGCACAAAAAAATGTTAATATTATTTTCAAAAGATTTTTAGATTATAACACAATGAGAAATGCATACTTAAAAGGTGGTACAATGAAAAAGATTATTTTAGTTCTATTATTTTTTACAACTGTTTTTGCTCAAACGTCTGCAATAGCGCTTTTCGAAGAATCTAGGCAAGCGTTATCAAATGGGAATTTAGATGTTGCTAGAGAGAAAATTCTTGCAGCAATTGATGTTGATAAAGGCAATGATCAATTAAGAAAAGAATTTGATCGCCTCAATGGATTAAATAATAAAGCTAATAACGCAAATAGAGCCATAGAAGATGGTAGATTTGATGATGCGATTTCAGGATTTAATTCAGTATTAGAAAGTATACCAAAATATGTAGCTGGATTTTATGGTCTTGCAAAAGCTTATGAGGGTAAAAAAGATTTTGATGCTGCAATAAAAAACTATAAGTCAGCACTATCGCTTGATTCCAACCATACAAATTCAAAGAAATCTATTCAAAATATTGCAAAAAAACTTTATAACACTGCTAATAAAGATTATAAGAATGGTAATCTAGAAGCTGCTATGAAAAAATATAATCAAGTACTTGGTATTAATAGCAGAATTTATCAGGCACATTTTCAGTTAGGTGTATTGTACAAAAAGATGGGAAATATTTCTCAAGCAATCCAAAGTTATCAGTCAGCTTTAAATATTAAAAAGACTTATGATAAAGGTTGGTATGCTTTAGGTATTGCTTATAAAGAGAATGGTGATATAGAAAATGCTAAAAAAGCTTTTGAAGAAACAGTAAGATTAAATCAAAAATATTATAAAGCACATAAGAGTTTGGGAGAAATCTTTATTGATTTACAACAGTATGACAATGCTGTAAAAAGCTTTAAAACAGCAATAAGTTATAAATCAAATTATGCAGCAGCATACCACGCTCTTGGTATTACATACGGTAAAGGGAAGCTAGAGGATTACCAAAGATCAGTTGAAGCCTTAGAAAAAGCAGTAGAATTAGATCGTAGAGAAATATTGTCATGGTATTCTCTTGCTGAGTCTTACAATGAGCTTGGTGAATGTGAAAAAGCTAAGGAAGCTGCCCTAGAAGCTGTTGATTTAAAGAAAAATTTTGGCGGAGGATGGTTTCAGTTAGGCGTAGCTGAATATTGTAACGCCACAGGAAATAAAAATAGTGCTATCAACCATTTTGAAAGAGCTAGAAATGATAGACAATGGAGAAAGATGGCAGAATATGAAATCGATAGAGTTAAAAATCCTGAGAAATTTGAATGATTAAAGCGGTTATTTTTGATTTAGATAACACGCTACTTGATTTTGTAACAATGAAAAGAGAGGCTGTTCGAAGCGCTCTTATTGCAATGTCTGCAGCCGGTCTTGATATTAATGTTGAATCTTCTTACAAAAGGGTTATGCGAATCTATGAAGAAGGCGGTTGGGAAAATCAGTTAGTTTTCAATGATTTCCTTCGAGAAGAAATTGGCTATGTTGATTATAAATATCTAGCTGCTGGAGTAATGGCATATAGAAAAACCAAAGCTGAAAATTTAAAAGCATATCCAAATGTACATGACACATTAGAAGAGTTAACAAAAAAAGGAATAAAATTAGCAATCGTTTCTGATGCTCCTAGCAGAGAAGCATGGATGAGGATATATGCTTTAGGCATTCATGATGTTTTTGATGTTGTTGTAACTTTCGATGATTCAAAAGAACGTAAGCCGTCTCCTGCTCCTTTTAAGCTAGCTTTAGGAAAACTAAATATGTCAAAGGATGATGTATTGATGGTTGGAGATTGGCCAGAAAGAGATGTTGTTGGTGCAAAAAATATGGGTATAAGAACAATATTCGCTAAATATGGAGATCACTTTGGTGTTGAAGAATCTGGTGCAAATTGGGACATTGAGGACATATCAGATATAATCAAGATTATTGATGACATTAACAAAGAATAATATGGGCGTTGGCATAGATATAGTTTTAATTAGTCGAGTTGAAAAGATTCTTAACTCAAAAAATAAAGATAGATTCTTAAATAAAATTTTTTCTAATAAAGAAATTTCAAGTTCTGAATGCAAATATAGTCAATCGCAATATTTTTCAGGAAGATTTGCTGCAAAAGAAGCAATCAAAAAAGCATTATCACCGCACAATAAGAAGAGCATGCCTTCATTCAAATCTCTAGAGATTCTTAATTCTGATAGTGGAAAACCATATGTTTCGATTGCATCAAAGAAACAGTCAGATATTGATATATCGATAGCGCATGATGGGAACTATGCTATTGCTTTTTGCGTAGTCAAATAAGTCTATGGATTATTTCGAAATAGAAGGAAAAAATCAACTATTTGGCAATATTGATATTAGCGGCGCAAAAAATGCTGTTTTACCTCTTATGGCTGCATCAATTCTTAACAACAATGAATTAACTATTTCTAATGTTCCTAGTCTTTCTGATTCTGTAACAATGTCTAATTTATTAAAAGGTATGGGTTCAGAAGTTAATCTATCTAGTGATAAAATTTATATCAATTCACAATCTTTAAATAATCCATATGCTCCTTATGATTTGGTAAGAACAATGAGAGCATCTTTTTATGTTTTAGGTCCGTTGTTGGCAAAATTTGGCGAAGCAAAAGTTTCTCTTCCTGGAGGGTGTGCTTGGGGTCCAAGACCCGTAGATTTTCATATTGAAGGGATGAAGCAGTTAGGTGCTACAATTGATTTAGAAGATGGTTATATCATTGCTAAATCCAATAAATTACAAGGCAATAAAATAGTTTTTCCTAAGATTTCTGTTGGCGCAACTGGAAATGTCCTTATGGCTTCTGTGTTGGCTGACGGAGATACTGAAATTCATAATGCTGCCGCTGAGCCTGAAATTCAACAGTTATGTCATTTTTTAAATAATATGGGTGCAAAGATTTCAGGTATTGGTACAAATATTTTACAAATTGAAGGAGTTACTTCTCTTGAAAATGTTGAAAATGTGAGTGTTATACCTGATAGAATTGAAGCAGGAACTTTTCTCATGGGTGTAGCTGCTACTGGAGGAGAAGTAAAAGTAAATAAAGTAAATCCAGCACAACTAGAAACTGTAATTTCTTATTTAAAACATACGAATGTCACTATCAAGGTTGAAGATGATAGTATTGCAATCTTATCAAATGGCAATATTAATTCTTATGACATAGAAACCAACGAATATCCAGGATTTCCAACAGACTTACAAGCGCAGTGGATGTTATTAATGAGTCTTGCATCTGGAAACTCAACATTAAAAGAAAATATCTATTTTGATCGTTTTAATCATGTTCCGGAACTTAATAGACTTGGCTGTGCGATAGATGTTGATTTAAAGACAGCAACTGCATTTATAACAGGACAAAGAAAATTAATTGCTGCCAATGTTACATCGACTGATTTAAGAGCTAGTGCTTGTCTTATTATTGCCGCTTTATGTGCAGAGGGCACAAGCGTTATCAATAGAGTGTATCATATTGATCGAGGGTATGATAAAATTGAAGAGAAATTGTCAAAGATTGGTGCAAAGATAATCAGAAAAAAATAATCGAAATATTGTTGTTTTTTTTATAATTATTAATAGATTGTCTGAGTTATGAGAGTCGTCATTATAGGGGCAGGTGAAGTTGGCTTCCACATTGCTAAATCTCTTAGTGAGCTTGATTATGATATCGCAGTAATCGATGTCAATTCTATGAAGTGTCAACGCGCTACTGAACATCTGGATGTGATTGTTATCAAAGGGAATGGCTCTGATTCTAAAATTTTAAAAGAAGCAAATGTTTCAGAGGCAGACTATGTCTTTTGCATGACTGATTCTGATGAAACAAACTTAATTGCTTCTATGCAAGCACATACATTGGGTGCAAAGAAAATTGTGGCACGACTTCGTAATGCTGACTATAGCAACAATGGAAATGATAGTATTAAGCCAGAGAAATTTGGAATTGATGAAGTGATTCATCCAGAATATGAAGTTGCAAAAGAAATTGTCAGACTAGTAAAACATCCTTATGCAGATAAATTCTATGAATTTGAAAATGGAAAAACAGTATTATTTTCTAAAAAGTTAAATCATAGATCAAAAATTGTTAACACTACAGTAGAAGATTTTCATAAAAGTAATACAGATTTTAAATCTTTGGTTGTGGCAATTGTAAGAGATGAAAAAATGACAATTCCATCAGGATCATTCAAATTTGAACCAGATGATAGTGTCTTTTTCTTTGTTAAGTCAAAAAATTTAAACTCTTTCTTATCTTCTCTTGGAGTTTCTACATCTAATTCAAAAAGAATTAAGATTGCTGGAGCAAGTAAGATAGGGCGAAAAATTGCAAGAGAATTAGAAGGTTCTATGTCTGTGAGGCTAGTGGATAGCTCAAAAGAAAAAGCAAGTATTATTGCTGGCGAATTAGGCGAATCTATTGTGATGAATGCCGATGCAACAGATGTGGAGTTTTTGAAAAATGAAAATATTGGTGAGGTGGATTCTTTTATCGCAGTTACTGAGGATGAACAGCTAAATTTGTTAGCTGGTATTTTAGCAAAACAACTAAAAGTGAAACAGTCTGTTATTCATGTATCAAATCCTGATTATTTAAAAAGCATGTCTGATCTTGGATTGGGTGCGATAGTTAGTAAAAACACTTCAAGCGTTAATTCGATTGTCAAAGCGATTCGTATTGACCAAAAAGACAACGTTATTCAGATTTTTAGCAGACTTGGAATGGAAGCTATCGAACTTGAAGTAGAAAACAATTCAAAAGCATCAAGAGTTCCAGTTGCTAATTTAAATTTACCACATGGTAGTTTGATTGCATTAGTAAATCATAATGGTCATATTGCAATTCCAGGCGGTGATTACCAAATTCTTTCGAACGATACTGTTCTTATCTTCTGTATTAATTCAAAAGTAAAAGAAGTTACGAGCATATTTAAACCAGAATAATGAGTTTACGCCCTACATTTAGATTTTTATCAATGTTGGTAATATTTTTATCATTTTCATTGCTAATTCCAGGGTTAATTGATTATCTAGATAGTGGAAATTTATATTTATTTAAAATAGCAGGATTCGCATTTGTCGGTATGATCCCTGTTTTTTATCTATCAAGAAAAGCACGCTCTTTTTCAAATAGAGATGTTTTCTTAGCAGTTGTTTTTGGTTGGGTCTTAGCGTCTGTATTTGGTTCTTTACCATTTTATTATTCAGGGCATTTCCCAAGCTATTCTGATGCATTATTTGAAGCAGTTTCTGGCGTGACAACTACTGGAGCAACAATCTTAACTGATGTTGAAAGTCTTCCAAAAAGTATTTTATTGTGGAGAGCATTTTTGCAATGGCTTGGTGGATTGGGGATTGTTGTATTCACTATTGCTTTGTTGCCGTTATTAGGGGTATCAGGTGAGAAATTATTCAATTTAGAATTTCCTGGTCCTGCTTCTGAAAAAATAAGTCCTAGAATACAAGATACAGCAAAGATATTATTAAGTTTTTACATAGGATTTACTTTTGTTGAATTTCTGTTGCTTTCTTATGCTCCATCAATGACTTTTTTTGATGCAATTGCCCATGCATTTACAACTATGCCAACGGGTGGATTTTCTACATTTAATACAAGCTTAAATGATCAATCAATCTATGTAAAGAGCGTTATTCTTTTATTCATGATAATTGGAGGCACAAATTTTGCCTTACATTTTCGAGTATTAAAAGGCGGATTCCGTTCATATACAAGAGATACAGAGTTTTTATATTATATGGGAGTTATTGGAGTCGTTTCATTTCTGATTTTGTTCGTATCATATATGACTTCTAATGGCTCTAATATCTTAGATACTGTTTTTCAAGTAACAGCAATTTTAACAAGCACAGGATATACAGCTACCGACTATGAACTATGGACGCCATACGTAAAACAGTTTATGTTATTTGGTTTAATGTTTGTTGGAGCAATGGGAGGTTCAACAAGCGGTGGGATAAAAATTATTAGATTGGTTGCAGTATATAAATATGCAAGAGCAGAATTAAAACGAGCATTACATTCAAAAGCGATTATTCCAATACGTATTGGTTCGCAAATTATTCAAGATGAGGTAATACGAAAAACACTAGGGTTTTTCTTATTTTATATCTTTTTCTTTTTCTTTGCTGCATTCTCATTTTCAGCAATGGGAATTGACATGGAATCTTCTTTTGGTGCTGCAGCATCAGGAATGGGGAATATTGGTCCTTCATTAGGTCAATTCGGTCCAATGGACTCCTACTTAAGTCTACCGCTTGCTGGTAAATATATCATGATGTTTTGTATGTTACTTGGAAGGTTAGAAATCTTTGCAGTATTAGTATTGTTTACAAAGACATACTGGAGAACATAAAATAAGCCTCACATCAACAATTAATGGATTACCAGACTCTCCTGGTATTTATCAATTCAAAGATAAAACAGATCGCATTATTTACATAGGGAAAGCGAAAAGCCTCAAAAAGAGGGTTAAATCTTATTTTCAGAAGAAATCATACCGTGCACCTAAAGAACAATCATTAATTAAGCGAATTGAAGGAGTAGATTGGATTGTATGCCAAGATGAGGCAGAGGCCTTCATCACTGAATCAACACTTATTAAAAAACATAAACCAAAATATAATGTCCAATTGAAAGATGATAAATCATTTCCATATTTAAAAATTACCAATGAAGCATTACCTAAAATTGAGATTACTAGAAAGATTACTAATGATAAATCAACTTATTTTGGTCCTTATACTGATGTGAAGTCGATGCGAAGATTGGTTGATGTATTAAATCGAGCATTTCCAATCCGTAACTGTTATGTAGAGCTTGATGATAAATCAGTAATTAAAAAAGGGTTAGGCCTTGTTAGAATCACTCAAAAAGAGTATCAAGAAATGATTGATCATATGGTTTTGTTTTTAAAAGGAAATACCAAGTCTGTAGAGAAAAAATTGAACAAAAAAATGGACTTTTTTTCTTCAAAAAGGATGTATGAAGAAGCAGCAAGAGTACGAGACCAATTAAGAGCAATCAAAAGCTTTAAAACACGTCAGCGCAAACTAGAGGCTGATTTTTCCAATCGTGACATTATTGGGGTACGATCAAAAGATGATTACCACGTTGTAGTTATTTTGCGTATCCAAGAAGGACGCATTGTAAGTAGAGAAAAAATTTCATCAAAAACCAATCTTCCAATCGAAGATTTGTTACGATCTGTAATTGTGAATTTTTACATGAATTCTGCGTATATCCCATCGAAAATCTATCTTCCAGAATTTCCTGCTGAAAAAGACGATTTAGAAGAGTGGTTATCCAATTTAAATGGGAAAAAAGTAAGGTTTTCTGTTCCGCAGCGATCACAGAAGTTAAAAGAGGTAAAATTAGCTTGTAATAATGCCCAATTATTACTCAATGAATGGCTATTATATCTGAAGAAACGCCAAGACTTTGTTCCAAAGACTCTTCAAGAGCTAAAAGATATCCTTAATTTAGATGTTAGCCCTAGGTTAATTGAGGCGTTTGATATCTCTCACTTAGGGGGAACAGATACGGTTGCATCCATGGTAGTATTTAAAGATGGAAAACCATATAAAAGTGGGTATCGCAAGTATAATATTAATGTTGAAAAAATTGATGATTTTGAATCGATGAAAGAAGTGGTATATCGTCGATACAAAAGACAACTTAATGAGAAAAATCCATTGCCTGATTTAATTTTGAT
>CAYZYM010000097.1:0-13162 GCA_964482595.1 uncultured bacterium
TATCGCAAAATATATTCCTCCAAAAAAAGGAAAATCACACGTTTTACGATTAATTACTGACTTAGTAAATTATGATTATGACAATAATCAAAATAAAACTTCTATAAAAAATGTTTTAGAATTTGCCAATAGAGTCTCTAATAGAAAAAGTGTTATTTTTGTTATATCAGATTTTGTGGATGATAATTTTTGGTCAGAACTAAAACATCTTAATTTTAAACATGATTTAATTGGTATACAGATTTATGATTTTTTTGAAAGAGAATTTCCAAACCTCGGTTTAGTAGAGGTTCATGATTCTGAGTCTGGTGAGAAAATTTGGATTGATACTTCTAATAGGAAAAATCGAAAAAATTTTTCCAAATATTTCAAGAAAAATTTAGAAGAATTTTCTCAAAAGTGTAAAAATATAGGTTTTGATTTAATTCAGATTGGAACTAATCAAGACTATATTAAAACACTAACTCATTTTTTTAAAAAGAGAGCAAAACGTATATAGTCAATGAGATATATTTGTATATTATTTTTAATATTCTTACCTAGCTGTTCAAATATTGATGAAAATACATACTTTGAATATTATATAGATACTACCAATGTTGAAATTGGTTATCCCTTACATTTAGATATTAATATAAAAAATCTAGACGATAATTATAGAATACTTGAAAAGGGTTGGGCAGATTCATCACTTTGGACAACTGACTCTTCTATGGTTATTATCAAAAGTTCTAATATTGACTCCTTAGATACTTCGTATAACATTGATTTTGAAATAACTTTTTGGGATACAGGTAGAGCAGTAATCCCGCCTTATTTTATAATGATCAGCTCAAATGATTCTAGTGAGTCAGAGACATATAATACAGAATATATTAAAATTAATATTCAATCTGTTCTTTCAAATGAAGAGCTATCTGATATCAAGCCAGATAAACCTATTAAAGAGATAAATCTTCCTTACAACTCTGAAAGAATTTTTACTTTATTTATTATAATTTTTTTGCTGTTTTTTATTGTTTATATATGGAATAGTCGAAACAAAGGTAAAAAGTTTCTTCAGAAAGTTTTTTTCAACTACAATCCAAGAGAGGATGGAATCAAAGCAATCAAAGCAATCAAATTGGATAATTTATCAAACAAAGAATTCTATGAATCCTTATCTAAGATTTTGAAAAAGTTTATAGAAAATGAATACTATATTATTGCAAATGAAATGACATCAATTGAATTAAATAAATTTTTTCAAGATCAAGATTTGTATGACTTGTTAGATCGTATTGATTCTGTAAAATTTGCTAATAAAGAGTATACAACTTCTCAAAGAAAAAAAGATTTAACATTAGCAAAAAAATTTGTAAGAAAACTACTATAAACCAATTAATTTTCAACTATGGCAACTACCGCAGATATAAAAAACGGTTCTATAATATTACATAAGAATACTCGCATGAAAGTGGTTGAGTTTCAACATGTGAAACCTGGAAAAGGTCCTGCATTTGTAAGGACAAAGTTAAAAAATATTAAAACAGGAAAAGTTATTGATGAAACTTTCAATTCTGGTGCTAAGATTGAATTTTTAAGGGTTACTTCAAAAAAATTTCAATATTTATATAAAGATTCAGATAGTTATATTTTTATGGATAATAATACATTCAATCAAATAGAAGTTTCTAATGAATTGATGAAAGACAATCATTATTATATAAAAGAAGGTGATAATATTGAGATTCTTTTTGATGAAGATGAAATTATTAATATTAACTTACCTTCAAAAGTAGAATTGAAAGTAGTTAAGACTGATCCTGGTTTCAGAGGAAATACTGCAACCAATGCAACAAAACCAGCAATAATGGAAACAGATCTAGAGGTTCAAGTTCCTCTTTTTATTAATGAGGGAGATATTTTAAAAATTGACACTAAGTCTGGCAATTATTCTGAAAGATTAAAAAGTTAATTTTATGTGGAAAGATAAATTAAAAGAAGTTATTTATATTTTAGAAAATAGCAACATCAATGAAATTGAAGTTCGTTTTTGGTTTAGTAAAATAAAGGTTACTAAAGATGCTCCAATTATTAATACTGATTCTGAATCTTTATCACAAGAGCCTGCTGTTAAGATAGAAGAGCCTTCTTCAGATGATTCAGTAGAAACTAAAGAAATCTCAACTTCACCATCTGCAGACACATTTACTGTTAGATCTCCTATGCCTGGAACATTCTACTCTTGTCCAGATCCTGATTCTAAGCCTTTTGTAGAAACTGGTGCAAAAATCAATGAGGGTGACACCCTATGCATTATTGAGGCAATGAAGATAATGAACGAAATTCAATCCGACAAAAGTGGCACAATTAAAGAAATTATGGTTGAAGATGGCAATCCAATAGAATTTGATCAACCTCTTTTTATTATAGACTGCTCTGAGTAGATACTTATGTTTAAAAAAATACTGATTGCAAATCGAGGTGAAATTGCCATAAGAATTATTCGTGCATGCAAAGAAATGGGAATTAAAACTGTCGCAGTTTATTCAAAGCCGGATGAATTTTCTTTGCATGTTAAGTTTGCTGATGAAGCAATATGTATAGGAGAAGGTCCTCCAATAAAAAGCTATTTAAATATTCCACGAATTATTGCAGCAGGAGAGATTACCAATGCAGACGCAATTCACCCTGGATATGGTTTTTTAGCAGAAAATGGTCAGTTTAGTCAAATATGTAAGGACAATGATTTTTCTTTTATTGGTCCAGATGGAGATATTATAGATTTAATGGGCAATAAAGTGAATGCAAGAAATGTTGCAAATCAAGCTCAAGTTCCAATTATACCTGGTAGTGAAATTGCTGTTAATGGTATTGATGAATTAACTGAGATATGCAATAATATTGGCTATCCAGTTATGTTAAAAGCTTCTGCGGGAGGAGGGGGTAAAGGTATGCGCGTAGTTGATGAGCCATCTATGCTTGAGCAATCTTTCTCTATAGTAAAATCTGAGGCTGGTAAAGCATTTAATAATGCAGATATATATGTGGAAAAATTTGTCAAAGATGCTCGCCATATTGAAATTCAAATTATGGGTGATAAATTTGGAAATTATATTCATTTGGGTGAGCGTGAATGTTCTATTCAAAGAAACAATCAAAAACTAATCGAAGAATCACCATCTTCTTTCATAGATGAAAATTTAAGAAATGCACTTGGGCAAAAAGCAATTGATTTAGCAAAATCTGTAAAATATGTTGGTGTAGGCACTGTAGAATTCTTAGTAGATGATGATAAAAATTATTATTTCATAGAAATGAATACAAGAATTCAAGTAGAACACACTGTAACAGAAATGGTTACAATGCTTGACTTAATTAAGGAGCAAATTAGGCTACATCATGGCGAAGAGCTTTTGATTAAACAAGATATGATTTCTATAAAAGGACATTCAATAGAATGTAGGATTAATGCAGAAGATCCATTTAATAATTTTATCCCTTCACCTGGAAAGATTGAATCTCTTCATTTTCCTGGAGGTATTGGAATTCGTATTGATTCGCATGTATATGCAGGATATGATATACCTCCTTTTTATGATTCTATGATTGGGAAATTAATTGTTCATGCTAGTAATAGAAAAAAAGCTATCACTAGAATGAGAAGAGCTATAAATGAGACAATAATAGAAGGACCTAATACTACCATGCCATTATTAGAGAAAATCCTTTTAAATGATGATTTTATTAATGGTAACTTCAATATAAATTTCTTAGATAAATTCTTGAAAGAAGAATCAAATGAACAAGATTCAGATTTATTAGAAGATGATGAAGAAAAGGGAGGGAATAGTTGAATATACCAGAGAATTTACTTTACACACCAGAGCATGAGTGGATTAAAATTGATGGAGAGATTGCAACAGTAGGGATTACTGATTTTGCTCAAAGCGAATTAGGTGATATAATATTTTTAGAATTTCCAGATTTAAATTCAATTTTTAAGATGAAGGATATTTTTGGCACAATTGAAGCAGTAAAGACGGTTTCTGATCTTTATATGCCTATTGATGGTGAAATTTGTGAAATAAATGATGCTTTAAATGATAACCCTGAAAAAGTGAATGAAGATCCATATGAATCTGGTTGGATGGTAAAAATAAAGATTGATAAAAATGTTGCTTTAGATGGATTGCTCAATGCTGAAAAATATAATCAATTAATAACATAACATGTTGCCATACCTAGATGATTTTTCTCGAATTTTGAAAATTGAAAGAAATTATTCTAATAACACAATTAGCTCATACCTATCTGATTTAAAGTCTTTTAATAATTTTTTGGAAAAGCATGAAATTTCTTTTAAAAAACTAAATAACAAACATACAAAATTATTTTTTAGAAATTTATCAGATAAAAAATTTTCACCAAGAACAATTAAAAGGAAGTTTGCTTCGCTTTCATCTTATTTTAGTTTTTTATTAGACAAAGAAGTCATTAAGGATAATCCATTAAATGGTATCTTTATTCCCAAGATTCCTAAGAGATTGCCAGAAATTCTTACAGTTAGTGAAATAAATAATATTTTTTCAGTATCTGAAAATGGCAAAAATAAAGTTTTGTCTATCAGAGATAGATGCATATTAGAAATGTTATATTCTTCTGGCTTGAGAGTTACTGAAGTATGTGATTTAAAATTAAATAATATACAATTTGATTTAGATCTAATACGTTTTTTTGGCAAAGGAGATAAAGAACGAATTATTCCTTTAACATATTATGCAAGGAAATGGCTTGATAATTATATTAAAGATTCTAGAAGAATTTTGTCTTCAAAATCAAACAAAAAGACAAATCACGTTTTTCTAAGCAATAATGGTCTTCCTTTGACAAGAATGTCTGTTTGGAGACAAGTGAAAAAATATGTTGATTTAGCTGGTATAACAAAAAAGATATCTCCTCATACATTTAGACATTCGTTTGCTACTCACTTGATTGATGGAGGAGCAAATCTTATTGAAGTTCAAGCTTTGTTAGGTCATGCTGACATATCTACAACAGAAATATATACCCATCTTTCTAGGGAATTTGTAGAAACTGAATACATGAAAGCTTTTGAAAAAGATAGGAATTAACTATTTTAAATCATGGTTAATTTACCTCTAGAATTACAACTAATACTGTTACCATGTATTTTGTTTGCATTAACTGTACATGAATATGCTCATGCTAAAGTAGCATACTTATTAGGAGATAATACTGCATATTATCAAAATAGGATGAATTTGAATCCTCTAAATCATCTAGATCCGATTGGATTTTTTGTCCTCTATTTTGTTGGTTTTGGTTGGGCGAAGCCAGTCCCAGTAAATATGGCAAATTTATCGAACCCAAGAAAAGATATGATGTTTGTTGCGCTTGCAGGGCCTGCATCTAATATTATATTGGCTGTAATTGGAGCACTCATTTATAATAATATTTTTATAAGTGATCAATTTGCTCAAGGTCTATACTTTTTCATTTATATAAATGTTCTTTTGGCAATGTTTAATATGATTCCAATTGCTCCATTGGATGGATCAAGAATACTGCCTTTGTTTATAAGAGATCCTCGCACTTTATATCAAATAGAATATTATGGTCCAAGAATTTTATTAGGCTTAATCTTTATTCAACTAATTACAAGAATTCCAATAATTTGGTCTATTATTGGTTTCCCTGTTGAACTTATTTTATCTTTATTGATTGGTTAGTTTTGGATAAAGTATTCGCTATATCTGGTCCAACTTCATCTGGTAAAACTAATCTTGCAATTAAATTAGCACAAAAGTTTGATGGGGAAATAATCGGAGTTGATTCAAGACAAATATATAAATCAATCCCAATTGGCACAGCACAACCATCAAAGAAAGAGCTAAAGACCATTCCTCATCATTTAATCGGAATAAAAGATTTAAATGAACCAATATCAGCAGGAGAGTATGCAAAGCTTGTTGATGAAAAAATTTATGAAATAATCGATAGAAAAAAGATTCCCATTTTATGTGGAGGAACTGGCCTGTACTTTAAAGCATTATTTGAAGGTATTTTTTCAGAAAGTAAGACGGATTTAGATATTCGTAAAAAATTAGAAAAAGAATATGATATTGATAAGGAAAGTTTATATAAGAGATTACAATCTATTGATCCTGATTATGCTTTGAAAGTTCATATTAATAATAAAAAAAGATTAGTTAGAGCACTGGAATTGTATGAGATTACAGGAAAAAATATGTCAGATAATTTCTCATCAGAGAATGAAAAAAGTGATTTTTATGATAAATTTTTTACAGTGTATTTAAAAATGTCGAGACCAATTCTTCAAAAACGAATAGTCAAGAGAACAAATTCTATGTTAGAAAATGGATTGATAGAAGAGGTAAAAAATATCATTGATAAAGGCTATAATGTTAGCCAATTAGACTATATTGGTTTTGACGAAGTTACTTCATATTTAATTGGAAATACTAGCTTAGATGATGCGTGTGAAAAAATTATTATCAGAACAAGACAGTATGCTAAAAGACAGCTAAAGTGGTTTGATGCACAAAGATTTGATATAGTGATTGATGCTGACAATATTAATTCTGATGATATGGTTGACAAAATAGCTCAAATCTGCTAATTTGCGCAAAAATTAGAGGTATTAAATCATGCTGAGAAGCAAACATCTTATTGGTTTAGAACATTTTCCAATTTCTGATTTGAATAAAATCATCGACACTTCATTTAAATTCAAAGAAATTCTTAATACTCCTGAGAGAAAAATTAACTTGCTCAAAGATAAAACTATCGTAAATATGTTTTTTGAAAACTCTACAAGAACAAAAATTAGTTTTACATTAGCAGAAAAAAGATTGGGTGCAGACAGTATTAATTTTTCAGCGTCTACGAGTAGTGTTAAAAAAGGTGAAACCTTAAAAGATACTGTTCAAAATATCGAATCAATGCAGATTGATGGAGCAATTATACGTCATTCTCATCCAGGATCTGCTCTTAAATTAACAGAATATATCGATGGATCTGTTATTAATGCTGGAGATGGATCTCATGAGCATCCTACTCAGGCAATATTGGATATGGTTACTTTAAAAGAAAAATTTGGTAAGATTAAAAATCTAAAAATTGGAATTATTGGTGATATATTGAACAGCAGAGTAGCAAGAAGTAATATATTTGGTTTAAGAAAATTAGGTGCAGAGATTGTAGTTTGTGGCCCTAGCACATTGCTTCCAAATGATATTTCAAGATTAGGAGTTAATGTTACAAATAATGTAGATGAAGTTTTAAACTGGTGTGATGCTGTCATTGCATTGCGTATACAACTGGAAAGAATGCATTTAGGTAGAATCCCTTCAAAGAGAGAATATCACAAATTTTTTGGATTGACTTATGAAAGAATTAGCAAATTGAAAAAAGATATTACTATTATGCACCCAGGCCCAATGAACAGAGGAGTAGAGATTGACAGCAAAATTGCTGATTCTGATAATGCTGTTATTTTAGATCAAGTTTTGAATGGTGTAGCATCAAGAATGTCCATTCTTTACCTGTTATTAGGAGATAAATCAAATAAAATATGATTAATAAAAAACAGCCTAAAAAAATATTATTAAAAAAAGGTAGAATTATTGATCCTTTTTCTAAAAAAACATTTATTGGAGATATTCTAATAGACAATGGAAAAATTGCTTCTATCAAAAAAAATATAACCTCTAAGGATAAAAATATATTTAAAATCGATTGTAAAGGATTGGTAGTAACACATGGTTTTTGTGATATTCATGTGCATTTTAGAGAACCTGGAAGAGAAGACAAAGAAACGCTTAAATCTGGATCTATAGCTGCATTAGCAGGAGGTTTTACCCAGGTATGCACAATGCCCAACACTAATCCTCCAATTGATTCGCCAGAACATGTTTATTATATAAAAAGTAAAAGCAATAATCTTCCAATAGATGTATTTCCTATTGGCGCTGTTTCTTTAGGTCAAAAAGGAGAAGAATTGACAGAAATGCTTATAATGAAAGAGAATGGTGCCATTGCTTTTAGCGATGATGGAATCCCTATTCAAAATGCACAATTTATGGCACTAGCATTGAAATATTCAAAGATGACAAATCTTCCTGTTATTAATCACGCAGAAGATATATATCTAAGAAATGAAGGAGTGATGAATGCAGGTCCAAATTCAAATAATTTAGGACTCAAAGGGAATCCAAGTTTAGCAGAATCAATTATGGTGTATCGAGATCTTGCGTTGGCTTCATCTTTAGGCGCGCGATTGCATATTCCACATATTTCAACAAAAGATTCTGTTGGATTAATTAAATTATTTAAATCAAAGAATAAGCTCATTACTGCAGAGGTTTCACCTCATCATTTGTATTTCTGCGATGACGATATTGTAGATTTTAATACAAATTTAAAAGTTGGACCTCCAATTAGATCTAAATCTGATAGAAAGAAATTAATTGAAGGTATTAAGAGTGGTATTATTGATTGTATTGCTACCGATCATGCTCCTCATACCATTGAAGATAAAGAAACAACTTTTAATGATGCCGAATTTGGCATGATTGGTTTAGAGAGTTGTTTCGGAGTGGTAAATAAAGTGTTAGTTAAAGATAACGGAATGAGCTTGAAATCATTAATTGAAAAATTAACTGTTAATCCTAGAAAGATTATGAATATCAATAGAGATTTATTTGCAGTTGGTGAAAAAGCTCAAATTACAATTTTTGATCCAAATGAGAAGTGGGTATTCTCAGAAGAAAATATTTATTCGAAATCATCTAACTCACCTTTTATTGGTCACAATTTAGTTGGAAAAGTTAAATATGTATTCTCAAAAGACTCTTTTTTTGCTGTCTAAATTTACTAATCATTGTTATTGACTAATCAAATCACATCAATTAAGTTTCTTTCGTTTTAAAAGTTTATGAAAACAAAGACAATATCAGCTAAAGAAATAGACCACAAATGGTGGTTGCTAGATGCCGACAACCAGGTATTAGGGAGATTTGCATCTAAAGTAGCTCAAATATTGAGAGGTAAACATAGACCTAATTATGCTCCAAATTTGTATATGGGAGATGCTGTTGTTATTATTAATTCTGATAAAATTAGATTAACAGGAAATAAAGCTGATTCTAAAAAGTATTTTAAACATTCAGGTTATCCCGGTGGAGCAAAAATGGTGAAGTATAGCGATTTAATGAAAGATAGTTCTGATAAAGTCATTATTAATGCCGTTAAGGGGATGTTACCAAAAAATAAATTAGGTAGAGAAATTATAGGTCATCTTAGAGTCTATAAAGATAACATTCATCATCATGAAGCTCAAAATCCTGTCAAATGGAGTGACGCATAGTGAAAAAAGAATTTTTTACTGGTATTGGAAGAAGAAAAAACTCAACAGCAAGAGTATATTTGTCACATGGATCAGGAAAATTTATCGTAAATAAAAAATCTGATATTAATTCATATCTAAAAAGAGAATCACTAGTAATTCATGCAATGAAACCACTCGACGTTTTGAATCTTAAAGATAAATATGATTTAACAGTCAATGTTTCAGGCGGTGGATTAACTGGTCAAGCTGGAGCGATTCAGTTGGGGATCGCAAGAGCATTATTGAATTCTGATGAAGAATTAAGAACCCAATTAAAATCTCATGGTTTGTTGACAAGAGATTCTCGAGAAGTTGAAAGAAAAAAATATGGTCAACCTGGGGCAAGAAAAAAATTCCAATTTTCAAAGAGATAATATACTATGATTACTATTACAAAAGATGAATTATTAAAATCCGGCGCTCATTTTGGGCATGTAACAAGTAAAACGGATCCTAATTTTAGAGATTATGTTATTTCTCAAAAAAATGGCATAGATATTATTAATCTTGAGGACACTATAAATCTTTTGAATAAAGCTTTATCTTTTATTAAATCTTCTGTAGATAAAAATGGAGAAGTTTTATTTGTAGGAACAAAAAAACATGCAAAAGATGTAATACAGCAAGAAGCAGATAGATGTGGGATGTTTTATGTTGTTGAAAGATGGTTAGGAGGGACTCTAACAAATTTCTCAACTATCAAGAAAAGCATTAAAAGATTGCAGTCTTTAGAGAAAGAAGGGTCTAGTCTTTATGAGGATTTAACAAAGAAAGAATTGTTAATGTTGAATCGTGAAAAAATTAAACTATCTGATCAACATCGAGGAATCAAGGATATGAAAAGATTACCTGATGTAATTGTTGTTGTAGATGGAAAAACAGAATCTATTGCAATCGAAGAGGCTAGAAAATTAGAAATTCCTATTGTATGTATTGTTGATTCTAATACAGACCCCTTGATATGCGACTATCCTATTCCCGCAAATGATGATTCAATTAGAACAATCCAATTGTTAGTTACAGAAATTTCGAATATGATTGTAAGCACAAATGATGCTAAATCCAAAAAAGACAATTCTAATAAAGAAATAGAAGAAGGTTAATATCTAATGAGTGTTGATGCAAAACTAGTAAGAGATTTAAGAGAAAGAACTGGTGCTGGCATGATGGATTGCAAGAAGGCATTGCTAGAATCTAATGGAGATTTAGAGTTAGCAATTGAAGCTCTCAGAAAATCTGGTATAGCAAAGGCAGAGAAAAAATCTGTAAGAGATGCAAAAGAAGGATTAATTATTTCGTATGTGCATCATGGTAGCAAGCTTGGTGTATTGCTTGATATTGGATGTGAAACAGATTTTGTTGCTAAAACTGAAGGTTTTCAGGATTTAGCAAATAGTGTTGCTATGCAAATTGCTGCAACCAATCCTATGGCTGTCAGTAAAGATGATATACCTTCTGAAGTAGTAGAAAAAGAAAGAGAAATCTACACAGATCAAGCTAAATCTTCTGGAAAACCTGACGATGTTGTAGAAAAGATAGTTGATGGAAAGGTAAAGAAATTTGTTGAAGAAAATTGCCTTATGGACCAATCTTTTATTAAAGATCCTGATGTTAAAATTAGTCAACTTATTCAAGAGGCTATTGCCACTTTAGGAGAGAATATCACCATAAATCGTTTCGTTCGTTTTGCTCTTGGCGAAAAAAATTAATAATTTGTCTAATACTTAATTATGTTAAATCAAAATCTTGATCTTGCTAGAAATAAAATGGAACAAACATTATCATTTGTTGATAGTGAATTATCGAAAATAAGAACAGGAAGAGCAAATCCAGATATGTTTAATAAGATCTTAATAAATTATTATGATAATGAAACTCCTTTAAATCAGGTTGCAAATATTTCTTTATTGGATGGAGTGACAATTAGTATCCAGCCGTTTGACAAGACATTGATTGATGATATAGAAAGAGCAATTATTGAATCAGACTTAGGGTTAAATCCTTCAAACAATGGCAATTCAATTATTATATCTTTTCCTCCTCTATCGACAGAAAGACGAGAAGAATTAGTAAAATTTGCTTCACAAATTGTAGAAGATGGTAGAGTTTCAGTAAGAAATATTCGAAGAGATACTATTCAATCTGTAAAAAAAATTGAAAAAGAAGAAAAAATTCCTGAAGATGACATGAAAAGATTTTCTGATGATATTCAAAGCCTTACTGATGATTTTATTGAGAAATTAAATCTTAGTCAAAGTTCTAAAGAAAAAGAAATATTAGAAATCTGATCCCCATTTTATATCTTCGAAGTCTTCTTTTGTTAGTTTGTATCCCCAATGTTGCAGTCCTTGCCTAATAACAGGGCTAATGCTTATATCATCAAAATCACTATTATTTCTGATGATATTACTAATTAATCTTAGCTTCCATCTTCCTTTAGGTCCCGAAAAATTAATCCATCGTTTAATTTGTCTTGTATCATCTTCTGTTCTTCTTCCATTATAAAAATGGCAATACCATTGAACCCATCCATATGGATCAATTGGATTAATCCATCCTTTAGATTCCCAATACTCTAAACTCGTTCCGCTATGAACTTTGTATTGATTAATTTTAGTATTTTCGTTTTGATTAGTAAGATAATGGCTTGGAATATCTTTCCACCATTCATTTGGCAGATCTAGATGTGATTGAGAGTAATTTTTTTTTGTAATATTGGAATAAATTGATCTCCAATAAGATCCTCCAAAGCTACCTAGCTCAAAAATTTGTATAGGATTTAAATTTGGTCTAAAATCAGGAAAATCAGAATATTGGATAGTGTGATTTTTTATTATTGACACTTGGACCAACCACAATCTTTACAAACAAGACAACCGCCTTCGTTTATAACACCATAGCTGTTACACTCAACACATTCCATTCCGTGTTTATTTTCTTCTGTGTGATTGGTTTCTTTTTGATTATCAGCAATTTCAAATTTTGCTTTATCTTCTTTTGAAGAAGAATCATTTCCATGTATAAAATTTTCTAATGCTCGTCCAATAGCATCTGGAGTGGATAAAATTAATTGACCATCTTCCCAGGTTGGATTAGGACCACTAATTCCTTTCAATTGATTAATGATGCTATCAGGGTCTATTCCTGACCTTAACGATAATGATATTAATCTGCTAATTGCTTCCGTTTGTGCGGCAACAGTACCGCCAGCCTTTCCAATTGTGGTAAATACTTCACATAAACCATCTTTATCTTTGTTCACTGTAATATAAAGAGTACCATCACCAGTTCTCATTCTTCTTGTTTGTCCTTTAGTGATTGAAGGTCTGTTTCTTGCAGTTTTTGTAGTTGAATCTTCTAACTCAACTGGTTGTGCATTTTCTTTAGATTTTTCATCAGTGACTAATATTCCTTCTCTGGAACCTTCTCTATAAACAGTGATTCCTTTTAAATTTGCTTTATAAGCAGTCATATATATATCAGCAACAGTTTCAACAGTTGTTTCTTCAGCAAGATTCACAGTAGAAGAAATAGAGCTGTCTATATATTTTTGAACTGCACCTTGCATTTTAACTCTGAAGTATGGATCAACATTATGCGAAGTGACAACATATTCAGGCAGATTTTCATCGCCACCGAACATTTCTCTTATAATTGGGTGATATACTTTGTATTCATCAAATTCTTTTCCAAGGCTATCATTTTTCTTGACTTTTCTTTGGTAAGACGTTGCAAATATTGGTTCAA
>CAYZYM010000098.1:0-8304 GCA_964482595.1 uncultured bacterium
GAGGCCACCACCACCTATAGGCACTACTACAGAATCAAAATCATCTAATTGCTCGCAAATTTCAAGCCCTATAGTGCCCTGTCCAGCAATAACAGAATAATTATCATATGGATGAATAGAAATTCGATTATATTTTTCTAACACTTCTTTGAATAAACCGTCTCGTTCACTCATATGGTCACAGAATATCATATTGCCATTATAAGTTTGAACATTATGAATCTTTGCTTTTGATACACTCTTTGCCATGACAATGTCTGCATGAATACCCTTTAAGTCTGCTGCGCATGCAATAGCGCCACCATGATTGCCCGAAGACTGGCATGCAACTCCTTGTTTTTTCTCTTCTTCTGTTAAAGAAAAAACTGCATTGGTAGCACCTCTGATTTTGAAAGAACCAGTTTTTTGAAAATTTTCACACTTGAAAAATAACTCCATTCCTAACAACTCATTAAAATATTCTGAAGTTAAAATAGGAGTCTTTCTAACAATAGATTCTGTTAGAGATTGTGCGTGTTTAATGTCCTCTAATGTAGGAGCTTGTGATAGCATCAAAACTGGAGTTTATTTTAGGTATAACAACTTGCCTACGGCATTAAAGTTGCTAGAACGAATTTGATAGAAATATACCCCGCTACTTGAATCTTCTCCATCATCATTTTTTCCATCCCATTCAATTGCTTGATAACCGAATCGTTCTTCATTGTCGATTAGTTTTCTGACCACTCTTCCACGAATATCTAATATAACCATCTTTATTTTTTCTGTTACAGGCATATCAAATTCAATCGTAGTGGAAGCGCTAAATGGGTTTGGATAACTTTGAGCCAAACGATATGTTGATGGAGCAGTTTGCATCAAATTATATCCTTCTGATACAGATTGGTTATTACCATCAGATCCAGAATAACTAATTCGTAAAAATTCATACGTATCTGTTAAATTTTGAAAGCTAAAATGTAATTCTGGAAGTGGAAGAGCAGTATTTGCATCACCATAATCTCCAAATTCAACATGTATTACACCGCTATCATTATTGTTTAAAATTAATCTTCCAGTTGTAGATGTAGTTAATAAATTAATGTTATAGTTTTCAGGGCTATAATCAAAATAAACTTGTCCAGATTTTGTTCCTTCTGGGAATTTTACTACCAACTGATTGTTCAGCACACGTAAGAAAGGACTTTGTCCTGATACTGCATAATTTGGGACTTGTAATCCATTTTCTTCTAAAGACCATTCCCACATGGTTTCAAACATAGTTAAATCTTGTGCATCAGAAACTCCATCAAAATTTGGGAAATAGTAAGGCGCACTTCCAGTAATTGGAGCGATATCGATATAAGGCCATGCAGCAATAAAAGCGCTATAGTCATCAAAATCAACATCCCAATCACCATCACTATCGCCTAATAATGATCCAAAATAATAAAATGATTGGTTGACTGTAGCAGAATTTAATCCAACTAAATCTTGACCATATACTGTAACATAATATTGCTGATAATCACTTAGTCCTAAAGAATTAATATTAACTTGTGTAGTTCCGCTCTGATCTGCTGAATATGGAGTAACAGCTAAAATCTCTTCTCCTCCTGGAGACAGGCCAACAGAAACAAAATAAAGAGCTAGCCCACTAGTTGCATCATAAAAATCACTTAATTCAAGTTCAATGTTAGGAGTCTTTGTGATATATTGAGTATCTTGAATATTTGCGATACTTAAATTACCTACTGTAGGACCTACCCTATCTACAATCACCACAATTTCATTTGAAGCAAAGTTTCCATCTCCAGATGTATCACCTGTGACACTTCCTTCAGAAATTGAAACTTTAACTTCACCATCTACAATGGCTTCAATATCAAAACTAAAACTAGTGCCATCACCGCCATTAAAGTTTGTAACCACTGCATTGCTAAGAACTAAATCATCTTGTGTAAATCCGCTAACAGATTCACCGAAAGTAACATCAACAGTAAAACCATTATTTGAAGTGGCATAAGATGTATTAGATGATATAACTGTATTCACTCCACTCACAACCTGTGCCCAATTCCAACCATTGGCCCAAGCATATCCTTCTAGTGCCTGCTCTTCAGAAAACATGCGCATTTGATCGTCATAAGAATAATCCATATAATTCATGAATTGATCCCCTTTTCCACTTGAACTAATACAACTATTTTCTGCTTGTCTACCATAGAAATTTCCACTGCCAGCTGGCCATTCATAAATATTTGCACTACGATTGTTGACTGTTTGCGGTGGAATATCAGACCAATACTGAGTACCGCAAGTGCTACCATTAAAAGTATGATTAAAAGTAAAATTGTGTCCCAACTCATGAGTTAAAGTTCTTCCACTGTCATAGTTGGTTACTGTGCCAGGATTTTCAACTGATCCAATAGATTCGGTTAGAGTTACTGATTCAGGAAATCCTAAATATGCTTGCCCTAATAATCCTCCAGTCAAAGGAGCGATATAGATATTTAAATAACCGCTCTTGTATCCACCTGAACCTCCAGGCCATGAACTTTGGTCAGGAGTAGTATTGCTGGCAAGACTGCTTGCTTCACTTACTCCTCCCACACTAGATTGATTAATCTGATAACGAAGAATAGATACACCTTCTACAAGATTTGCACCATTTGTTTCTCCTTGCGCACCAACAAATTCGATTTGATGCTGACCTCTCACCCCTTGGAAGCTATAATCAACTCCTGGATCATTTGGTGCATCACTTGGATTTGGAGAAGATGGAATTTCGTCCCCATCAGGATTGATCCCTTTAAAATCTAAATTAATTTGTTCAAAATTATATCCAATTTGCTGTTTGTTTAAATTGTCTGATGAAACCTGATAAAGAACATGAAAAACAACAGGAATATAAATGGTATTCATGCTAGCTTCATTTGTACGCCATTGAGGATTTTCTCTAAGCAACCTTTGTGCTTTCTCAACATAAATATCTCTCTCTGCAATAAATTCAGGGTTGGTAAGTTGTAATTCTTGCTCTAGCTCATCAGCAGCACATCTAACCCATTCAGGATGATTATGATTGTCTTGAGCAATCAGAACGGCAAAAAACGATAAGAAAATTATTATTTTTTTCATAGACTAAATTAGCAAATAATTTAAAAGGTATTATAGAGAATACAAATAAAATTGTTAAGGGTTAAATTATTAAGATTGAAATAAATTATTTGCCTCTTTGTAATAGGTGTCAACTGTAGCAAGCCTTACATCTTCATACCCTCTAATCAAGTCAGGGAGTTCAGAGAATTTCACCAAATTATTATAGCCACCATTAGAAACTTTATCAATATTATCTATTAATGTTGTTTTGTAATGATGAAGAATCTCTCTATCAGACTGACGGACATCGCTACTAAACCAAGACATAAAATCAAATCTTGTTCCTCTTAAAAATTTCATTTTTCTTAATATCATATATGCATATTTAAACCACTTTGGAAGAGCAATTTTACTTTTCACTCCAGGAATTTTATTCAATATTGGAATATTTTTAAATCCTTTTAAAAAAGGTGGATGTAACATATAATAAATTTTTGCCGACTTACCAAACTCTTGATTTAATGCAGTATTGACTTGAGCTTTCAAAGATAAGCGAGCTACTTCATATTCATCTTTGATAGCCATTAGTTTATAAAGATACTTTGCTACATTTTGAGTTAGCAATGATGATGAATGATTAGATCTCTCAGCATTATGTATTTTTTTCACAAAACCAATATATTTTTCTGCATATTCTACGTCCTGATAATCAATAAGTTCTGGTACACGGTATTCTAAAATTTTCTTTAATGCATCATCTGGCTTACTAATTTTGTCAATGATAGATTTTGATATATCATCTAATTCTGGTTTCACATCAATATTGCCAGAACGATATAAATCTAGTGACAATATCCAATTTGGATCTGATACAACCTTTCTACCAATATTAAAAGCATCTTGATTTCTTTGTACAGCAACGCCATTAATTCTTATCGCTTCTAATATAGAGTCTGAATTTAAAGCAATAGCTCCTGATTGATATGCTGCCCCAATCACAATAAAATTTGCTTGCATATTACTATCAAAAAAATGTTCAGATAATTCGGTTGCATTTAAAAGCACATTTTTATTAGAAAAACTTTTAATAAGATTAATTAAATGAGATGATTCAGGATATTCATTTTCTGTAGATCTAACCATATCGCCAGTTGGTATTTCAGAGGTAGATATGATGGATGTAGAACTGTTCTTGTTTAGTTTAGCTAAATTGACAGGATTGGTTCCTGTTAGAAGATCAAATACTAAATAGGCATCTGATTCTCCATTCCCTACTCTACTGGAACACTCTTTATCTTTGTCTTTTATAATCTTAAGGTGTGATACTACAGATCCTCCCTTTTGACTTAATCCAGTTTGATCTAATGCAACTACTTTTTTGTTTTCTAAAAAAGCGGCCGTAGCGACAATTTGGTTTACAGTTACTACTCCAGTTCCACCGATTCCTAACATAAAAATGTTAGAGCTGTCATCATTAATTTTTTTAGGCTCTGGCAATTGAGAAGATTCAAAATCTATATCTGGTAATTTTCTTTTATCGTCTTTATTAGAAGGAATAACTTTAATAAAAGAAGGACAATTTCCTTCTAAACATGAATAATCTTTATTACAAGATGCTTGGTCAATTTGTGTTTTTCTTCCAAATTCCGTTTTCACAGGTTGCACACTAAGACAATTTGACTTTACACCGCAATCTCCACACCCTTCGCAAACAGCTTCATTAATAAATATTCTTTCTTTTGGATCAGGAGCCTGTCCTCTTTTTCTTAGCCTACGCAAGTTTGCAGCACAACCCTGATCATGAATTAATACTGTTACACCTTTAACTGATTTTAATTTTTTCTGTGCACTAACAATATCATCTCTATGTAGTATTTCTATATCTTTATCCCATCTAGACTTCTCAATTGAATCATATGCACTTGTATCGTCCGTGGTAATGATAGTCTTTTTTACGCCTTGAGATTTAAGATATTTTGTGAGCTCAGGTAAATCTAAACCTCCATCTGGCTCTTGCGCTCCTGTCATTGCAACAGCACGATTATACAATATTTTATATGTAACATGAGAATCGGATGCAATAGCTTGTCGCAATGCCAATGATCCGGAATGAAAGAAAGTTCCATCACCAACATTTTGGAACATATGTTCTTTTTCAATGAAAGGTTCCATTCCAACCCATTGTGCTCCTTCCCCTCCCATATGAGTAGTTCCAAATGCATGACCATCATCAACAAACATTGCCATTAAATGACACCCAATTCCTCCAAAAGCACTGTCCCCTTCGGGTAATTTTACTGTTGAAGTATTATGAGGACATCCGGAACAAAAATACATTGTTCGACCCGATAAAGATTGTGCATAAACCCTATTATCTATTTCATCTAGAATAGTAATCTTATCATTTGAATGTCTAATATTTAGTTTTTCTTTATATCTTGTAAATAGAATTCTAGCAATAATATCTGCTGTTAATTCACCATATCCAGGTATTAGATCATTGCCATTTTCATCAAGCTTACCCACAATAATTGGTTTCTGCGTCTTATTATACATCTGTTCTTTTAATTGCATTTCAATAAATGAGCGTTTTTCTTCAACAACAAACAATTCACTTAAGCCTTCAGAAAATTTATCAATCATAATAGGTTCAAGAGGATACGTTAGTCCTAGTTTTAATACGCGAATGCCGATTTTATTTAAATATTCATGTGTCCATCCCAGTGAATCAAAAGCTTCCATAATATCATAATATGTTTTCCCGGCTGTTATAATGCCTATAGTATCATTATCAGAAGAAATAGGTATTTTATTAATGTTATTTACAGCAGCAAAGTGCACTGCAGCTTTGATTCTACCTGTATGAATTTCTTTTTCTGTAGGTAAACTATGATGTCCAACTAATTTTGCATTTTGAGTGTGTGCCCAAGGCTTTCCATTTATAGAAAAATCTGGTATTGTAATGGACACTCTATCAGGATGAACAAATGCGCTACCAAATGCATCTGCAATATCTGTAACAATTTTAAAACCAGACCAAAGCCCAGTAAATCTTGACATTCCATATGCATACAAACCTAGATCAAGAATATCTTGAACATTTCCAGGATAAAAAATTGGCATCATTGCATCGAACAATGCTGGTTCAGATTGAGAAGGTAGAGTAGAAGATTTACAAGAAGGGTCATCTCCTGCAACACATAACACACCTCCAGTTTTATCCACTCCTAGAAAATTTGCATGCCTAAAAATATCACCAGATCTATCTACACCAGGTGCTTTACCATACCACATTCCAAGCACACCATCATACTTAACTTTAGAAACCATATTAGCCATTTGACTACCATAAATCATGGTTGCACCTAAATCTTCATTCACGCCAGGAATAAATTTGACATTGTGTTCATCAAGGATTTTTTTGTTTTTTAATAGATTTAAATCGAGCACACCAACAGGAGATCCTCTATACCCAGAAACGAGTGTTGCAGTATTTAAGCCTGCTATTAAATCTGCACGATGTTGATCTAGCAATAGACGTACTAATGCTTGAATTCCAGATAAAACAACCTTACCATCGATTAAGGTATACTTATCATTTAAATCAAAGTTATTTCGCAGTACTTGTCCTGTCATAATTTTTTAGTATCAGAATGTAATTTAAATATTTCTTTAATAGAGTCTATGACTTTTTCAGGTGTTTCTTCTTGTACAAAATGACCTGCCTCTGTCTTAACAACTTTCGCTTGCGGAAGCAATCTAGACGTACGCCTTCTCAGTTTCCTCATTACTGGATCTTTCATTCTCCAAACAATTTGGGCTGGACCATTGTATTGCTGTAGAAATTCTTCAATTTCTTTCTCAAGCGGAACACTAGGATGATTCATATTGTTAGGCACCATACGCGCAAGAGCTAAAGGGCCAGAATTATCTTTGAATTTTCTTAAAGGATATTTATATGCTTTCATCACATCTTTTGAAAATGATCCAGGAATATTAGCAAATCTATGCAATGCTGATAAAGGAAAATTTAATACTCTGAATAAAAAATCACTAACAAGAGGAATTTGAGATAAGCTGTGAAACCAAGTAGGTTTGAAACCGTCTTTTGGTGCAGTGATAGCGGTGTTCATAACAATTAAGCCATCAATCTTTTTTCCAGCTTTCATTGCACCTGCAATACCTATCATACCGCCCCAATCATGAACAACCATTCCAATTTTTTCTTCTTTTATTGTTGAGAAGAAATTTGCCATCCATTTACTATGAGATTCTAAAGAATGTTCATTCAATTGTGGTTTATCAGAAAATCCAAAACCAATTAAATCAGGAACAATAAATCTGAATTGATTATCATCTAATCCATCTAAAACTTTTTTATATAAATATCCCCACATCGGGTTGCCATGAATAAAAACAATGGGCTTACCACTGCCTTTCTCCATGACATGCATATTTTTTCCTCCAACATCAATCCAAGAATGATTATATGGAAGCTGTTCTAGCAGCCAATCTGGAATATCATTTAAATTATTCTTATTCATTTGATTTAGACTGAATTTATGAAAAAAATTGAAAAAAATGATTTTTAGTGTTGACTAAAATAAAGATATTTTGATAACTTGTAGCTAGCCAACCAGGTTATACTTTTCGAAAGTGTGCCGTATTTGTTTAACAGTCTAATTAAGACTTTTTATTGTTTAATCAATATTAACCAATAAAGATAATAACGTTTAATATAGGGTAAAGAGACTTTAAAATGGCAGAAGCAATTGAAATAAACTTTCCAAGAGAAAAAGAGGAAAATCCATCAATTGATCCTAAGATAAAAAATCAAATTCTTGATTATGATGTCAGAGAATCTGAGAAGAAAAAACAAGAAGAATGTCCTAAAGAATTCAAGATAAATAATTATTACCATAAAGATGATGAATTAGGAAAAAATGTTCTTCAACAAAAATATCTTGCTCCATGGGAAAAACATCCATGGGATTTATGGAAACGTCAAGCTAAAGCATTAGCAAGCGTAGAAAAAACCAAAGAACTCCAAGAAAAATGGGAAGTTACTTTTTTTGAAGCATTAAAAAATTTCAAATCAAACTTACTATCATCTTCAACCGCTTTCATAAACTCATCTGTTAATAAAACAGAGATATTAGAATATTTTACCATATCTATGTCTCCGGTTTTGATTTCAATAAATTTTACAATATCTGGATGATCAAC
>CAYZYM010000099.1:0-2916 GCA_964482595.1 uncultured bacterium
TTTACATTCTTTTTCTTTCCAAGACCAAAAAATAAAACCTTCTCATCTTTATCAAATGAAAATGCTAAATCTCCAACTTTCCCTTTCATTTGACCGCTAGAAATTGTCCAATGTTTTTCATCTTCAAAAACTCCTCTTGCAATAATATCTGATTTAATATTTTTGAAATCTTTTTTATAGTTTATTTTATTAATATGTGCCACTATTTCTCCTTGTCTAAACTTAAATTATGATCAAACTTAACTAAATTTCCTTTTTTATCTTTAATAACTGCAACAAAAGTAATGTCCGCTGTACATGCTAATCTTTTTCCATGCTCTTTACTTTCAGCGAATGCTTTTACTTGCACTACTATAGACGAATTTCCTGCTTTTATAATTTCAGATTTACACTTAACCCAATCTCCAAGAAAAACAGGTTCTCTGAATTCTACTTTGTCTAAAGCACGAGTTACTGCTCCCCAAGCATCTGTATCTTCTAAAAATTCAGATGCAGCCTTTGCAGCAGCAAGATCTAGCCATGCTAACATATATCCACCAAATAAGGTACCTGCTGTATTAATATGTGTTGGCTGTACTAATTCTGAATATTCTGATATTTTATTCACGGTGCTAATTTAAAAAGATTTTTATCGTTAGTAATCAGTTATTTGCTAGATTATAAATGTTTTTTTGCAATTTTTTCCCCTTCAGCAATATCAACTTTAGACAAAACAAAAGCTCCAAGAACAAAAAGTATAATAAGTGATTGCAAACCAACGCGAGCAGAAAATATTTGATCACCTGTCATATTGCTTACAAGCAATGTGATTGAGCCCATCATAACTGGCCCTATAACAGCAGCAAACTTTCCTAACATGTTATAAAATCCAAAGAATTCAGCAGATTTATCTTCTGGTATAATACGAGCATATAAGCTTCTACTTATAGCTTGTATTCCACCCTGAAAACATCCTATTAAACTTGCAACAACATAAAACTGCCATAATTCTTCAACAAAATAGGCTGATAGAAGAATAACAATGTATGCAACAATGCCAACATAAATTGCATTTTTAATTCCTATAGTATCTGAAAATTTCACATAGAGTAAAGTTGCAATAAATGCAATAAATTGGATTAAAACAAGTGCGCCCATAACAGAACTGGAATCAAATCCAATTGTAATCGCAAAATCAGCTGCCATTCTTACTGTAGTATCCACACCATCAATATAAAGCCAATATGCAATTAAAAATGTAGCTACTACTTTAAGATGCCTTATTTCATTAAAAGTATTTTTAAATTGTTTTAATCCAGATTTAATGGTCTGCAATGTAGTTTCTGGATTGTGATATTTAGGTTCTTTAACAAACAATACAATTGGAATCGAAAATAACAACCACCATAACGCTACACTAACAAAAGACCATTTAATTCCTTCAACGCTATCAACAAAACCAAAAAAACTTGGATAGCTAATCATTAAATAATTAATCACTATGAGAATACCGCCGCCTATGTAGCCTAATGAATACCCCAATGCTGAAACATAATCTACATTTCCCCTATTGCTTACTGCTGGCAATAAAGAATCGTAGAATATATTTGCTCCTGAAAAACCAATAGTAGCAACCACATATACTAAAAGAGCCATTTGCCACATTCCTTGGCCAATAAGAGCAAGTCCAGCAGTCATAAGAATTCCTAAAAACGCGAAAAATATTAAAAATCTTTTTTTGTAGGTTCCTCTATCGGCAATCGCCCCTAATACGGGAGCTAAAAATACGATGATCATCGATGCAATTGAGTTCCCTAAACCTAAATAAAAAGTACTAATTGATAGATTGTCTGGATTAGACCAATATTGTGCAAAAAATATAGGAAAAAATCCTGCCATCACTGTAGTAGCAAAAGCAGAGTTTGCCCAATCGTACAATGCCCAACTATACATGCTTTTTTTCATCATTATCCTTTTCTGATTGATAACTTAATTGTTATTCCTTCTAAATCAAAAGCTTCCCTCAAAGAGTTATGAAGATATCTTTTGTAAGGAACTGATATCAATTTTGGGTAATTGCAAAAAAATGCAAATAAAGGTGGAGAAACTTGAACTTCATCAACAAATTTAATTTTTATTGATTTGCCTTGTAAGGCAGGTGGCGGATATTTATTGGTGGCTTTAACTAGCCATTCATTCAATTTCTTTGTATTAATTTTTTCTTTATGTTTATCAAAAATATCCCATGCTGTAGACAAGATATTTGATATACGTCTTTTAGTAAGAGCAGAAACAAATAATATTGGATAATGTTCTAGTAAACGGAATGTATCAAACATATCTAACATAAATGAATCAGCTGAAATATCGTTACCTGAAGTTAAATCCCATTTATTAACAAGGATAACCATCGGTTTGCCTTCTTTAATAATATGATTTGCAATAGTTTTGTCTTGCTTTGTAAAGCCTTTATCTGCATCAATAACAAATAAAACAATATCAGATCGTGTTAACGAATCCATTGCTCTTAATGAGCTATAAAACTCAATATCTGTATCAACTTTACTCGTCTTTCTTAACCCTGCGGTATCTACAATTTTTACTTTTCTTCCATGCCATTGAATATTTGTATCAATTGAATCGCGAGTGGTACCAGCAACATCTGAAACAATCGCTTGTTCTTTCTGGATAATGCTGTTAAGCAATGATGATTTTCCTACATTTGGCATCCCTACTATAGAAATAGAAAAAGATTCTTTTGTATCAGCTCCTTTGGAAGAATCAAATTCGTCCAGCAATATATCTAATACATCACCAACGCCTGAACCATTAAGAGCTGAAATGCCGATTGGATCACTCAATCCAAGATCAAAGAAAGATATAGTATTATTTTTGAGCTGCTCTGGTGTATCACACTTGTTGACTGCTAAAACATAT
>CAYZYM010000100.1:0-6645 GCA_964482595.1 uncultured bacterium
TCCTATGATAGTGAATTCAGATGAACGCCAGTGGACTTGGATGGATGAAGGACTTAACTCTTTTATGGATGATATAGCAGGTAGAGAATGGGATACAGAACTATTCCATGCTTCACGAAATACAGACTATATTATTAATTATATGAAAGGTGATAAATCAAATATTATGCCAATCATGACTAATTCAGAATCTATTTATCAATTTGGTGCAAATGCATATGGGAAACCAACATTAGCATTAAATATTTTAAGAGATACTATCATGGGACGAGAGTTATTTGATTATGCTTTTAAAGAATATTCTAAAACATGGATGTTTAAACACCCAACTCCTACAGACTTTTTCCGTATTATGGAAAATGCATCTGCAGTGGATTTAGATTGGTTTTGGAGAGGATGGTTTTTTAGCAATGACCATGTAGATCTTTCTATTGAGTCTGTTGATTGGTATCAACTTGAGATGGATCCAGAAAAGAAAAACTCACTTGATAAAGATGATACTCAATATTACAGTGCAATGCTTGATGAAGAGGACATTGAATCAACTGTAACAGATCGTGATCCAAATGCTAGAGATTTTTATGATAATTATGATAAAGATCAAATCACCAATCGTGACAAAAGAGAATATAAAAACTTTCTTGATGATTTAACTGATGAAGAACGTGATTTAGTAGATAAAAATGATCATTTTTATTCTGTTAAATTTTCAGATAATGGCGGTATAATTATGCCTATTATTATTGAGTTTGAATATGAAGACGGAGAAAAAGAAGTAATTAAAATTCCAGTTGAAGTTTGGAGATTTAATCGAGGTGAAGTGACAAAAATATTCAAAACAGAAAAGCCAATTAAAACTATGACATTAGATCCATTTATACAAACTGCTGATGTGAATAGAAGCAACAATTATTGGCCTGAAAAAGTAGAATCAACCCGATTTGAAACATTTAAATCTTCTGGTTGGGGCGGAAGCAAGAACTTGATGCAACGTGTCCGCGATGATGCTGCTAAGTCAGATGATTCTGAATAAAAAATGAATTCTATATCAAAGACAATAGGCTCAATAGTATTATTGAGCCTTATCTTTGCCCATCAGTTTTTCATTTCTACAACTGATGTACAGTTCAAATCAAACGAAAAACGAGCTGAGATTACTATTCAAGTTTTTACTCATGATGTTAATCTATTATTAGAAAATGCTAATTATAACACAGTATATCTAGGGACAGAAAAAGAAAATGATGAAATCGACATATTCTTGGTTAATTACTTATCTGATAATTTTATTATTCAAGATTATCGATGGAAATATGTTGGCAAAGATATTGGACTCGATTACACCCTTTTCTTTTTGGAGATAGAAAACTTTTCTCTACCTCCTAAGGTTGCTATCTTGAATTCTATATTTATGGACTTATCTAGCAAACAAGTTAATATTGTTAACTTTTATAATGATAATGATGTTCAGTCAGCAAGTATGACAAGTGGTGAGCCAGTATTTTCTTTTAGTTTTGAGTAGCGACTTTATATCCTGTAAACCATATTACAATACCACCTACCATCATTGCTATACAGAGCAGTTGGCCCATACTTAGGCTGAGCAAGATAAATCCTAAATGATTGTCTGGTTCTCGAACATATTCAATAAAGAATCTAAAGAAAGCATATCCAAAGATATATAATCCACTATTAAATCCTAAAAATGTAAATCGTTTTTTCAGTGAATTAATTAAAAAATATAAAACAATACCTTCAAAAAATGCTTCATACAGTTGCGATGGATGTCTTAATTGATAATCGCCTGCATTTGGGAAATACATTCCAATAGAAGACTCTGTCACTCGTCCATATAACTCTCCATTAATAAAATTCCCAATTCTTCCGAAAAAGTAACCTAAAGGAATTGCTGGAGTTAGAAAATCTGCAATGGTATATAGATGTAAATCTTTTTTTCTAGCATACATCCAAATTGCTATTAATACTCCAATAACGCCTCCATGATAAGACATACCTGCAATACCAGTAAATTTCCATACTCCATTCTTAATGGAAAATGGAAGGAGAATTTCTAATGGATTATCAATGTAGTATTCAAAATTATAAAATAACACATATCCTAGACGAGCTCCTATAATTAAGGCAATAAAACACCAGGATAATAAGTCCTCAAATTCTGGCAATGTAAGTTTTGTGTATTCTTTGTTACTAATTTTTGATTTACATAATAAATATACAATTCCGAATGCAACAAGATACATTGTTGAATACCAATAAATAGAAAAGGAACCAATCGATAACAAGATTGGATCCATTTTTGAAGGTAATGTTTGCCACCATAGTATAAAATCCATACCATAAAATACAAAAATTACTTTGGAACCTAAAAAAAATTATATAATGTAAAGCAATATTATGATTCTATCTGGAAAAGAAATTATAAATAGACAAGGCAATGATATAATTATTGATCCTTTCAATGAAAAACAGGTTAATCCCAATAGTTATAACTTGAAACTACATAATGAGCTTGTTGTGTATGATTCTGCTGTATTGGATATGAAAAAAGACAATACAGGAACCAAAATGATTATACCAGAAGAAGGATTGTTATTAGAAAGTCATAAGCTATATCTTGGTAGAACAGTTGAATATACAGAAACTCATAACCTTATTCCTATGTTAGAAGGAAGATCTTCTGTTGGAAGGTTAGGTTTATTTGTTCATGTAACAGCTGGCTTTGGAGATGTTGGTTTTAAAGGATATTGGACTTTAGAGATATTTTGTGTTCAACCAATTAAGATTTATCCTAGCATAGAAATTTGTCAGATATTCTACCATTCTATTGATGGCGATTATGATTCCTATGAAGGCGGTAAATATCAAGCAAACAAAGACATCCAAACAAGCATGCTTCATAAAGATTTTGAGGAAGACTAATTGTCATATATTTTTATAAAAATTATAAAACTATATCAAGTTACTTTATCTCCACTTCTAGGATCTAATTGTCGTTACCAACCTACTTGTTCCAATTATACAATCGAATCAATTCAAAAATGGGGTATTTTTCAAGGATTATTGCTTTCTTTTAAAAGAATTATGAAATGCCATCCTTTAGGTTCTAGCGGTTATGATCCCGTGCCTAATAAACATGGAAAGATAGAAAATGAATGAAATTATTAATTATTTAACGACCAATCTTACCTTACCATTTATCTTTCTACTTGGAATGTTTCATGCTTTAGAGCCAGGACATGGAAAAACTTTTATTCTTGCTTACATGAGTGGAGGATCAATGCGTATTTGGGGCACAGTGCAGTTAATTGCTGCATTAATTCTCACTCATTTTGCTCTCTTTTCATTATTGGCTTATCTGATTAAAGTTGGTTCTGATACATTTCCTATATTTTTAGAATTTGTTGGTCCATCATTAATTATTTGTTTAGGGTTATACCTTTTTTACAGAGCAGCAAGAGAAACGCGCCATCAAGCTGATGAAGACTGTGATGACCCGGCACACTTCCATTTTAATGAGTCTAAATTCTCTAGCCCTATTGTAACAGGATTTGTTGCAGGTCTTATTCCATGTCCTTCAGCGCTTGGTGTTTTACTAATTGCAGGAATTAATTTTAGTGGTCCAGCTCTTTATTTTAGTGTTTTAATATATGTTTTAGGGATTGCACTTACTTTGATTGGAATTATGTTATTGTTTCTGTTCTTTAAAGAAAAAGCAAAAAATCAATTGGATCTTGTAAACGGAAGATTTAATACTAATTTAATTGCGGCCGTAATAATTATTCTTATTGGTATATTATATTTAATAATGAACTTATCTGGTGTTGGTCATCAACATTAGACAACTTCTACTCCAAATTTTTTCAATAAACTTGCCAAAATAAGAAATAGTGAAACCATAATAATTAAAGCGATTCCCATGCTTAATCCAAATGAAAGATTTTTCTTTAATAAATATGGAAATACAATAAAAAAAGACAGGGAAAGTAACGTCATCCATAATATGCTATAAGAAAAAGAAGCAATACGTTCTGTATCTTTTGTATCAATGTAGAGCCACATAATAGTTAGTAAAGACATCATAGGAAGAGAGACCACTATCGAGCCCAAAATAATACTTTTTTTTGCGACTTCAGATGCAATAAAGATAATGAGAGCAGATAAGATAATTTTAATTGCTTCAAACATGATTTTTTGTAATTTTCATGAAATAATTTAATGACAAATTAAGAAATGGACTCAAATAATATTTATATTGGTTTTGCCCTGGCAACTTTTGCCGGACTTAGCACAGGAATTGGTAGTTTTCTAGGATTATACTCCAAATTTGAAAATAAAAGACTATTATCAATCTCTCTTGGTTTTGCAGCTGGGATTATGATTTATGTATCCTTTGTGGAACTTCTTAAGCTCTCTTTTGAAGATTTGTCATTGTTATATGGACCTACATCTGGCAGTTTAATTGCAGTGACTTCATTTATTGTAGGGTTGTTAACAATGTTATTGATTGATCAACTTTTTGATCATCATTCAATTGCTGATTTTATTGCACGCTCTTCAGATAAAAATGAAACCGCATTGATTCGTACAGGAATATTTTCTGCAATTGCATTAGCTATTCATAATTTTCCAGAAGGATTTGCAACATTCACAGCTGCAGTATATGACCCAACTGTTGGAGCAACACTTGCATTTGCTATTGCAATTCACAATATCCCTGAAGGATTAGCTGTATCGGTTCCTATTTATTACGCTACCAAAGATAAAGCTAAAGCATTTTGGGTATCTTTTTGCTCAGGACTTGCTGAACCGGTTGGTGCAGTAATCGGATTTTTAGTTTTTAGCACCGTATATAATGAAGCACTATTTGGAATATCTTTTGGACTTTGTGCTGGCATTATGGTTTATGTCGCTTTGAATGAGCTTTTACCTGTTTCAAAAGAATATGGTGAACCTACTGATCCTATTATAGGGGTAACTGCTGGAATGATTGTAATGGCAATAAGTTTAATACTGCTGTATGCTTAAACGAAGTCTTATAGCAGTTCTGTAATTTCTTTTGAAAGCGGTTTTACTTTAGAATCAAAGAATCCAACCAATTCACCTTTTTCATTAATCAAATATTTACAAAAATTCCATGTTGGTCGTTGTCTATTCCATCCATTCAAATCTTTATTTGTTAACCATGCATATACTGAACTTTGTTTTTTGCCTTTTGTAGTAATTTTTTCAAACATTGGGAATGTAATGCCATAATTTGATTCACAAAATTCTTCAATTTGCTCATTGCTCCCAGATTCTTGATTTAAAAAATCATTCGCTGGAAATCCAAGAATAACAATTTGATCTTTATAGATATCTTGCAATTTTTGAAGGCCTTCATATTGATAAGTATAGCCACACTTTGATGCAACGTTTACGATTAATATCTTTTTATTTTTGTATTGTTCAAAACTGATTTTTTCCCCTTCAATAGAAATAGCTTCTAGTTCATAAAAACTTTTTTTTGGAGCAATATTTTTTGTGTTTAAAATAATATTCTTTGCTTTAAAGCCATTAAAAAATAATAAGCCAACACCTATAGCAAATATTAATAGTAAGTATGGTAATATCTTTATCATTGTGATTATATTGTAACATGTTTTTAGTAAAAAAAGAAGAATTATCTGGCACAGCGGAATGGATTGCAAATCATTTTGAGCAAATATTTATTATTTTTTGTATCTTCTGTGTCTTTATATCTTTATTATTTTTTTTGAGGCTATATAAAAATAGATATCGCGAATGAAACACTATTTATTATTAATTATATTTTTATCAATTATTTCTTGCTCAACCAAGGAAGAATCAGCTATAAAGACAGGTTCTCGTCCTTCTGAGAGTGCTCAAAATGTATCTTCTAATCAGCCTCAAACTAATCAAATAATTTTCCGTGATGCTCAAGGAAATACTTTAACTGAAAGTCAAAAAGATAGCTTGCTTGAGAACACAGATGGCATACAAGCTCTAAGGCGTTTTAATGACAATGGCACTGAATATATCTTATTTAAAAATTTTGATGATTTAAGAGGATTTATCCCAGATCAAGATATTGATAATCTTATTCAAGAATATAATCTAATGCAATCAGGAGGAAGAGGGGCTGTCCTTACCAAAAGAATAATAGATAGATGGAAAGATGAAAAATTGCCAGATGGCACGTTAAATATGTTAGATGGTTCAATAAAATCTTTTAAAGATTTTGAAGGAAGTTTGCTGGTATTGAATTTTTGGTATATTGCTTGTGGACCATGTATCGTAGAGATGCCATACTTAAACCAATTAGTTGAAAAATACAAAAATGAAAATGTTCAGTTTTTGGCATTAAGCTTTGATTCTATACCAGATATAAAGAATTTTTTATCACGCACAGAATTCAATTATATCCAGGGTGCTATTGATAGAAATTTTATGTATGATTTTACCCCTGTATCTCCCGGACATTTTATTGTCGATAAAAATGGTATTATTAGAGATATTTTGATTGGTGCACCAAGAAATACTGAAGAGATCTATGGCAAGCTGATATCGGTAATAGAAAAAAATAAAAAATAAATTTTGAATCAATTATTCGTTTTGTAATATATA